>DATBGR010000479.1:0-5837 GCA_036557905.1 Nitrososphaeraceae archaeon
GACATAATGGCAGAACGTGTGCGAAGAGTGGGCGGTATGACAATACGGAGTATAAGTCATATAGGCCAGCTCCAAACCATAGAAGATGACAATAATACTGTGGTCCCAGCCGGAGATATGATTCGGATCTTGATGGAAGACAATGGCCATATAGCTAAGATGATACGTGATGCAATCGCAGTATGCGATAAAAACCGGGACTCTCCAACCAGCAACCTACTTCAAGACATTCTGGACAAGACAGAGCGTCGCAAGTGGTTCCTATACGAGATAATGCAGGGATCAAAGAATACAGAATAATTCAATTGATGAATGGCAATTATTATTCTGAGAGCTACTAACCTTTTTTTAACGTAACGTCCTTAAGAAACTCGAGTAATTTATGACCTTTGAAGACTGTTTTGCTGCTACACTCAACCCAATACACCTATGTTGCTTAGCGAGTTTAAGAAGTTTGTTGTTACCGTGTCCCTAGAAGAGAGATATATAATCAGTTTGCGCGACCACCACCAATAATGATATGATGGTACAACCACCAGACTCACCAGCAGAATCTGATCGTAAAAAAGTCGTTGTAGATATCGTGGTGACTCCAGGTTGTAGGATCATAGCGCTTACCAATAGACCAATCAGTCTTTAACGATCGATCCAGTTTCAGCAAGTAAGATGCTTACGCCAAATTCAATTCCACTAGATAGAATCAACAACCAGATTAGAGGTAGAATTATTGGGAAATCGTTTGAAAATGCACTTCATTTAGTTAATAAATATGGTGGCGTTTCTAAACCTGGAGAGCATGGTTCAATATATGGATCCCTTGGAGCACATAGAGGAAAATTAGACGTACTAACCAGACCCACGCAGATATAGTATAACGATGAAATTAATCAGTCATATCTCTGACTCTAGATAGGCTTGCTATAGCCAACTATGTTATATCTATGATTTTAACAAGCTACTAGTAATAACTTTTGTTTATGCATGTATGTCCAGATCACCTACTAGATAAGTGATGATGGTGATCAACATTACCACTAATACCTTTCACCACTTCTACCACTTGAGAAATTTAGAGATAAACTAAATGAAGTGTTAGACAAACCTCTTATTCTTTTAAGCGTTTATTACGTTCTTCTTCGACGAATTTAGTGCAATCACATTCCAAGCAAAATTCAATTGGTATGATTTTTCCAGTGCTTACAACTGTGATTGAAGTAGAAATGTGATAAAGTTTGGGATGTCTGCATTTATCTCTACAGATTGCTGCTTCACCCATTGACTTCAAATTCTCTCATTTACTCCATTCCTCTTCTCCTATACATGCAAGCGTAATGTTGGAAAGATAATGAATGAAGGTTGGCATTGGACCGTGTTTCCTAGGTCCCTCCATCTGGAAAATGAAACGAGACTCATCAACTCGTTGGACAGGAAGGAGATGATAGATGCCAACCCTTATAATTATACCAAGTTTAGGATATTTAGATATTCTACTTACTTCCGGCTACCTGGGACTATAAATACAGCCACTAATATTGCCATATGAAAGCTATATGCTAACGCTCTTCCATATGATAAAACTTCAATGGAGTTAGTGGGATCATGAATGAATGTCTTGTGGAACGAACGAACGAACGAACAAATAACTAGATCCCACTTACCGCCATTGTCCTTCTGTCATTCAAACACTGCTATTTCGCATACGAAATAGCATCTACTATTGTAAATTATACTATAAAACGGTTCCAGCTGCAGCTGAGACAACCCCACCTACCAGATAGACTTTCGACCCAGATATTTTGTCACTATGACATTATAAGCTAAGGATTATAGTCCATTGACGTTAACCTTTTATCTACAGACTGATCAGAGAGAAGATCGCAGTTTATGTCGTAGCCAGTAATAACTAATACCTGATTAACTAACAAAGAAAAACAAGTGGTAAGCAAGTTAAGTGAATTTGTTGGAATCAGATTAGATGGCATCACTCACTTGCTAACCACCTGAATTGCGTATGCACCTGCCATCAGTGCACCTTTTGTTATCAAAGACTAGTTATAAAACATCATGCAAACAATTGCAATCATTAGACCATAATTATCAATTCAATGGAGAGTTAGTGAGATCGCATGATATGGTCAACGAACACAGAGCGGAGCGGATCTCACTTACTAACACCATTGATATTGTTCTTGTTCTTATCTTAGTGTCTACAGATATTCCAGTCCTATTAAGCAATGGATAGATCGCACAAAGGCAAGTAGTGAATTATAAATGAAAGAACTATCTAACAGCCTTCATGTGATCTATCCTCAACATGATTTTCTGTGTCAAGTGCTACGTTTCGACATAATTAAACATTTTCATTGCAATTAATTGCAGTTAGTTAGACTATCTAACTTTTATCAGAATACAAAGAAAGAATAGCATTTTTAATCGCAGCAAACAAGCCGAAAAATTGCAGGTCATTCCAACAAATTTGAGTACAACCAAAGCGGTCCTTCTGTACGACCATTTTTCACTCCAAACGGTGTAGAAAGGGGGCTTCCAGATTCTCGAGGGATTTATTAATGGTTTTGATTTGGGCTAGCTAGTTATTTGGTGTATTATAGTAAGTAGACGACACCGGTTTATGGTATTACTCCGGTTTTAATGAGCGTGGTAAGCGATAATTCAGGGTTAGATGCAGGTTACTCTTATATACTTAGACCTAGTTTTTGTCGAGAATAAAGAAAATTTCTAGCATTATTGTCTGCTTTCATAGTAGGTGGACTAGTAATTAGTTTAGCCTGTTTGGGCCACACGCAGGTATAAGATTGAACTAACAAGACTAGTCTTATTTTTTTACTGTATTATTGAATAGAAGTAGAAATTCTGATCTATTTGCATACTATCTATCTACCCTCTAATTTCGGTTTTGCTAATTCCTTCACGCATCACGGGTATTACTTCAAAGGCTCTAAACTAGCAACTGGTCGTTTATAGCTCATATATGATAAATTGGCAATTTATAGTCCACATAATGCCTATAAAGAAGTTGAAGAAAAAACACATTGGCGATCATATACCAAGGAATAAAGGATAAAGGTTAATGGTTGCGGCAATGACAATTATATATTATAAACAAATATCGCCTGTATCTCCTGATCGCCTTAACTGTTCATTTTGAGCGCAATTTTCAGCGCTTCTTTCAGGTGATATACGATTTAGTTCAAGAGGATATATCGCCTGGCATATTGCCTGGATTATCTTTACTATTTTGAGCACGATTTACGGGGTTCAGGCGATAAGGTTGTTCAGGCGATATTTGTTCACACACTTAACAAAACTATTACTTGACTAAATTTATTACACAAAGAACTTCAATGTCGATGCAGTAATAGTATAATGGTAGACACTAGATACGGGATCGGCCCCCCACTTCGGGTCTTGTACCAACGTGCTGCCATTCCAGATGAAGCGGTACATGTTCGAAGAGCCGGCTAGGTAGGTGTAGTCCTTGCCTTGATACTGAGTGACGATGTCGCGGCCTCGCAGCACAAGGATATGGCATTCGCTTCCTTCTCGTACAAATACACCAACATATGAATTCAGGGATGCTCGTGACTGCTTATTATATAATGGTAAGCTGATCGTTCCTCAAAATACATAAACATAACCTTCACCAAAAGAATACTGCATAATCTAATCTTGGTAACGCATAATTTCAAAATTGAAGATAGACGTAGAAAAATTGCAACTCTATTAGCACAGTCAATGACAGAAACAGAAATAGCGCAGGAATTGAAAGTAGACCAATCGACGATTAGTAGAGATATCAGAGTGCTAAAGGAATTATCGAAGCGATTTGTATTTGACCTAGCCAAGTCTGACTTGGCATACTATTACAAACAATGTATAGATGGAATAGAAGAAGTTAGAAGAAAAGGCTGGGAATTATTCAAAGGATCTAGCCTAACACCAAGAGACAAACTTTTAGCTTTGAAAGTAATAAGAGAATGCAATGAAGCAAAGTTTGCGCTATTTAAGGAAGGTCCATCAATCATGCATATCAAGTCATTAGAGGAGAGATTACAAAATATTGAATCTCGAGAGATCACTCAGTAAATTATCTAAAAGGATTGAAAGATTAGATTCGTTTAATGATAGCAATGATTCAAACTACTGGAGAAGCAAAGAAATTATCCCATTAAATGATTGGATTCAACTAAGAGGAACATCATATGCATTGAAATACTTTCCTGATGATTTTGATGAGTTTAGGACCTTTCTAACAGAAAGTGAACTAAAAGACAGTGATAACAAGATAAGAAAGTGGAATTCTGATTATTTGGATTTAATGGAATATAAGAGAAATTCAAATTATGGTAGGACAAAGTGTTTTCATTGCTTGTTAAGTCCTGATGGAGACGACCCAATATTCATTGGTATTAACAGATTAGTTGCTAAAGGACTACAAAAGAATGAGAACCAGAACCAGACTAATCCGATAGAGTATCCTTGTTCAGTTGTAAACAGATTTGACTGCCCTTATGATTGTGAGAAAGCTAAGCTATCAAATACAAAGTTTGACGTTGAAGATCTGTTTGAATTGGCTAACATGGCTTTTGCGGTAGAAATTGCCTTAGCAGTAGCTAAAAAAGAGACTTCTACTGTCCGAATAAAAAATAAACAAGATCTTTATCGAGCACTGACAAATCGAGAAATGTTAGATATGATTCTAGAACAAGGACTAGAATATGTATTATCAGATAAAGAGACCTTTCATGATACGTCTAGATTCGATGAATTACAGAGAGGTAATCGGGACAAAATTGTGGATTATTTTATGAATATTAGAGACAAGATAAAATTGGAAGAATTAAGATTTTATTAGCACACTTGCATTTTCGCTATTAAGTTTTGTATACTTGACGTTGTTCTGAATTGATGTATTGTCAATTGAGTTAATATTAATAGATTCCAGTTTTCTGATTCCAATTTAAATCTATACGATATAAGTAAATCATTCATTAAGACGTGTCATTATCGAACTCGGTCATTTTATACTTATACTGAGAAATCAATGATTTTGTATATGCCCCTAATGCAAAGATAATGTAAATTGTGTATATGTGTCATTACTTAAAACGAATAACAAACAACTTGTTTTGTTCTTGAGATATATCGACCATAAGTAATCCGGGGGAACGTCATTCTTCAAACTTTTAATTAATTATTTTCATTTCAAATCCCCAATTAATCTGATTTCGCTATCACTAGCACGATGACTTTTATTTGAATGTATAACCTTGTCCATAATCTTCACGAATTTCCATTACTTGCAATTGATTTAGCTTTATCGATGATCCAAAAGAATCGTTCTCTTCTATCCAAAAAATTCAATCTATTGTCTCGGTCTGCTTTATCTAATTGTGCACCGTATGATATAACGGTGTCTTTATTACAGGTAAGACCAATTAGGGCATACGAACCATCAACTGAAATTGCCTCAGTAAAAAGAATTACTGCTTTTTTAGCCTTGTTCACTAGATCGAGGCCACCAGATAGCGCCTTTTTCATGCTATAATTCAACATATCTTCTGAATAGGCGTATGCAGCAAAAATTACACTGAATTCACTATGCCGCAGGTTTGTTGCTGTGATGTCTGCAGCCTGATCTTGAAATGCATTTTCTAAAGATCCAGATTTGAATGCGTCTAGAGACATCAACACTTTGCATACCTCTCGATTAATCCCAGGCGGCAGAGTAAAGTTATCTGCAAAGCTTCTGTTTAACTTTGATTTAGCTTCAATTCTTATTTTTGTTGTACGCGTTCTGAAATCTGCGCCACCACTTT
>DATBGR010000480.1:0-2595 GCA_036557905.1 Nitrososphaeraceae archaeon
TTCAAAATTAGTTTGTTAGCCATTCGAACGGATTATATTTTCAAAAGATTGCGATCGAATGCAGGGCACTTTTATAGTACATTTACCAATCTATAATATGCAAGAAAAAATTAGCTATCGTAATAATATCAATGCTGTAATAAAAAAACAAGCACGTAGACTCAAGGATGATAGAATAAAGATGACTGATATAATATCGTGGGATAACGTTATGGGTAAGAAAGTTAAATCATTCAAGGGCGAAGATATCGGCAAGGTTGAGAATGTCAATACCGATACTATCGAAGTCAAAGATGGGTTACTGGCAAAGAGACATTATTATGTTCCGAAATATTCTATTCAAGGATGTGATGGCCGAAATAATTTGATAACATTCATGACAAAACAAGAGATCAAAGACAGATTTTCAGCTGATTTATGGCAAGCTGCTAAGAGTTAGCACAGAATGATTTGTAGCGTGGGTTTTTAGAAGGGATATGGATAAAATTGATGTTAGTACTTTTGGTAAATTCGCCTTTGTTAACGCATTCGAAAATGTTAAACGGTAATCAAGGATCTTAGATGTTTGCGGCCTCTCCTTCTCATACAAGGGCTGAAAAAATAGGTCAATACAGGTGTAAGATATGCGGCCTAGACTTTAGCAGTGCTGAAGAACTTGCGACTCATAACAGATTAGAGCATAGTGGAAATGTACATTATCCTGCTGGTATTGGTTAATCAACGAATTCTTTACGATTGCTTGAAACGCTCGCACCTTTCAATAACAGGACACACATTATAAAGGATGTAAATCGTGATCAGACAGAAAGTTGTATTTTATAGATTTAACATATCAGAAATACACCCAGATCACAGATACAGGATTTTTATTTTGAGGATTGTCGTTGCCTATGTCTAAGTTTACATTCACAGCTACATTTCTTATGTATCCATAACTAGACGAAAATCTAGTGGAGATTGAAGGCTTGGGTTAGGAACTTGAATTGATTTGGAGATTTTACTGCATTCATATTTAATACATTACCACATCCTGTTGGTTGTGCAAGCAAACCAAGTCCAAATATTACATTGGAAAGGGATGATCCTCTATGGAGAGCCCCAAGCCCTAAAGACATAGTACTGCTAACGCACCATATTGCTCTATCACCTGCTGGATTCAGCGTTCCCTTTGAATTGAGAAGATGGTTACATGTCTGTAGAAGAATATTCATTTGACTTAGGTCGGCACAGAGAGTATTCCAGTCAATACCAGAAGGCGCAGTTTCGTTTCTACTTATTATAGTGTTTTGTGCGAGGGCTTTTGTGACAGGTAGTGGCACAAATACAACGATTGAAATCAGAATTATGGTTTTCGTTCGATAGTTTAAAATTGTGAATATCATCCTTGCTGCAATTCTCAACTCTCAATAATAAGATTGCGCTGATTGTATGCGTCTATAACAGGTTACTTGATTTCCATAAAAAATGCTCACAAGATAGATATTCATTCGATCAATTTTTATGATTTATTTGTTAGAAATCATGGTTTATTAATTGTTGTGTTCACTATATGTGAGCTCAGCCAATCCTATACCTCTTCAGTCGGAGTGTTTTGGTGACTTTTACATGTCTTACAACAAAGCAATACAGAACGAAAACAATAAAGACGCAATGAAAGTAATGATATGAGAGTGAATAAGGAACAACACGAGCACCCGCCAGCACAACGATCAGAAACAGTTCTAGTATTGCAAGGAGGAGGCTCATTAGGCGCCTACGAATGTGGAGTGTACAAAACCTTGGCCAAGCATGGTATTAAATTTGATATATTTGCTGGTGTCTTCTATAGGAGCTATAAATTCATCAATAATTTGTAGCGCACAAAACGCTCACAAAGATACAGCAGAAATTCTGGAGGACTTTTGGATGACTCTTGCAGAAAGTAATGTCCCACCACCATTTCTAACATATTCTTTATTACCCTTTGCATCTTTATTTTCAACACCTTCAACATTGTTGTCAGCTGATAAAGTGATGGCTATTTTATCATCAATCTATTCTGTTATGTACGGGAATCCAAAAGCGTTTACACCAAGATGGTTTAAGCCTAATTCTTTAGATTACTTTTTACCCTATAAATGGAATTACGTCTATGATACTACGCATTTAAAAAATACTCTAAATCAATATATCGATTTTAGATATCTCAATAATGTAGGAGATCTTGAAAAGGCAAGCAATAATACTTTGGAATCAAGGCTTATTGTCTCTGCAGAAGATATACAGAAAGGTGAGCCTGTTATCTTTGATAGCTATAAGACCCATATAGACACAGACAGTATAGTTGCATGTGCAGGATATCCATTTTATGGGATACAATGGAGTACTAAAGACGGTAGATATTTGTGGGATGGAAGTTTGCTAACTAATACTCCAATGTTAGAAGCAATAAATGCTTCACCTGGATACAACAAAAAGTTCTATATTGTTGATGTCTTTCCTCGCGAACAAAAGGAGCTTCCAACTAATATGGTAGAAGTATGGCATAGAGCAAGAGATATAATCTTCATGGATAAGACAAATACAAATATTGAAATGTTGAAGATTCGTGAAAGA
>DATBGR010000481.1:0-6921 GCA_036557905.1 Nitrososphaeraceae archaeon
TTCTTCGATATCTCCTTCTACTTCCTCAACTAATTTCTTTCTATATTCGCCTGTCGGTCCGTCAACTGGTTCGTCTTGATTAGGCATTGATAATCAATGGACTAAAAAGGATAAGAGGATTATATTCCAGCATGCCTAGTAACAGATTCTGCTACTTGTAAGGGTGTTGATATGGTGGATCAGTAATTGCTAGATCTACAGATTCATTATGAATTTTGGCCTGGACATCTGGATCTAGAATATCGCCATAGTATAATGTGACCCTTTCAGACGGTAACATTAGTTGTGGCTTTATCTTACTTGCCTCTAGTACTAACCTCTTTTTTGCTTGCTCAGAGTCAATCTCACAATACACCTCGTGTGTATTGATTTCTTATCTTTAACTAAATCCTCTATTTGTTCTGGGGACCCTAGCTTTTGTATTTTCTCGGCCTTTTCCACTGTGCGGTATGATAAATTTGCGATTTTGCCTATCTGCAGCCGTATGAATTCCATTGATTGTTATATCCGTTGTTATATCCGGCACAGAATACATCTGTATGGCCTGATGGACAACTAGCGTCATATCCGTGACCGTTCAAGCCTTGATGTAACCAGTATAGATCGATCCAGCATAGATATAATTAAGGAGTTTATTAGTGTAGGAATCCAAGTAAGACATGTCAAGAATATGCCACCAATAGATTTTGCTGTTTCGGATAAAGAGATGATGACTACAGCAGAGAAAATGGTGTCTTAACAAGAGATGATTCAAAGCCTTTTGATAAGTAACTGACAGCCATACCTACACCAATTTATATTTATTTTTGAAGAATTATGGAAGGATGGAGTGATGCTGAGGTTAGAATAAAGACCATAGAAGATGGAGTCGATACTGAGGGAATAGAGATTATCCAGAATCCAGCTGAGATACAAAAGACTATTTTTAACCTTCTCAAAGCAGCAGAAGAAGAAATACTGGTAATTTTCTCTAGTGCTAATGCATTTCATCACCAAGAATATTTAGGAGCCACTCAATATCTAAAAGACATAGCAAACGAAAGGGGATTAAAGGTTAGAATACTAACACCATCAGACGATTTGATTATAGAAACATCACGAAGATGGACAGAACAACTAATACAACAGGAGCAAGAACAACAGTTATCAAAGCAGCAGAAAATCAATATTCGATTTATTGAACCATATTTACAAACAAGGGTCAGTTTACTAATAGTGGATAGAAAATTCTCGTTAGCAGTAGAATTGAAGGATGATGATGCTCAGAAATCTTATGAGGCTATGGGATTAGCAACTTACTCGAATAGTAAACCTACTGTACTCTCTTATGTTTCAATATTTGAAAACCTCTGGAGGCAGGCAAACTGAGTTGTATCAGCAAGTCAAAGAAACAAATGAACAGCTTGAATTGGCCAATAAAAAGTTAGAAATTCATGATAAAATGCAACAAATTATCGATATCAAACCTAGTTGTAAACTTCCAAATTATTTGAAGACAAGTGTTAATGCTATAGTTAACCACTTTGGCAAATTAAAGGACAAGTTAGAGGCAGCGATTGCATAGGGTAGAAAGGAAGGATTCAGCGACTCAGAAATATATCAATTCATTAGGCAGGCATTAAATGCCGCTGGTTATTCAAAAGTGTCTATATCTAGATACCTACCGAATCAAGCTAAAGACTTGAGCAAGAGCCAAGGACTTGGCATTGTTGCGCGCATAATCTGGACACAAACAAATCCATCCTGATTGAGTTGCAATGACGGTATACGTGTTGTTACCAGATGTCGATCTGACTATATAATTTGAATCATCGACCATTGTTATTGCGTCTCTTGTCTGAGCTATCAGTTTGCCTAGCTCTTCACGGTTAACTAATCGTCTAGGCATCTTTAGCAATTGGCGCGCGCATTATTTTCAGGTTTATTTAGCAGTAGAGTTAGAGGAATGTGGTATAGAAGTAGTAGTAGGTAGGTGTGTTGCGGCAGCGGCATGATTTGTAAATCCAGAGTGAGCTCCAAGCCATGCGTACAGATCAGCTAAGACATAGGGTTCAATTGGTCCATTTTCAGCAAACCACTGAGGTGAGGGATAGAAATCATGTCCTAGGTTTGGATATGTGATCAACGTATGGTCAGGATGATTTACTTCAGTCAGTCTTTGCTGTAAGAGAAACGTTTGCTGAACTGGAGTTGCAGAATCATTTTCTCCATTGAGCAGCAGTACACCAGTAGATTTAGAGATATTGCCAATGACGCTTAAAGTGGGTATCAAACTTGATTCGGATCTAATCCATACAGGACAACCTCTAATTTGGTTGCATTTGGACAGATTAAAGGCCGACTGATTTTCATAATACTGTATCAATGCAGGTCTGATTTGTTTTTGAATGTTTATATGACCAGTAGTGCCAAATTTGTCGACTAGGTTCTTGGTTATAGCTTTGGTATTGTTAGTGTCCAAAAGAGAAGACGATACCAAATACGGTCCTAACAAAGGATCATTTGGTATTTGCTTTATCGATATCAACCCAGTGTGATTTTTGTCCAGAACTTTGGCCGCGTACTCTGAATTTAGATCTACCACTTGGTAGCGCAGTATATTTCGAATAAGCCTATGCGCCTCATATATAATGGAAATTTGAGATATGAATTCTCTGATTTTTTCATGGAGGATCTTTTGGAATATTGTGGAAGAATATACTACATGACACATGAAATAATCCAAGCAATATGGAATAATATTCGTAAACCGACATCCGATGAGAGAAGATGGATAGAACACGTTAATGGCTACAATGGTGCTGTCAAAATGCGCAGAAAGTCAAACGAAGCTAGATCTAACCGTTTAAAAAGGAAGAACAAAAAAATAAGAAGGATTTTCTTACTAAAGCTACCCAAAAGATTCTAGAACATCGTGATATGATAAAGCATGACATTCCTATCCTGAAGAAAGAATATGCTGAACAAATTAACAAATATCAATTTCTATGCGAAGAATTGTTTGAATTGATTTATCCAAAGTGTTTGCAACAATTATCTTTCAGCATACCGTAGATTCATATCGTCCACTCATAGATTCTTGTTCATTAACGATTCTGGTTTAACCTGCGCCAACTTAGGATTATGTTGTATCATTGAAATAATCTGACTGAATCGTGCATTTGTTTCTTCCCGCATAGCCTGTAGATCATGATCATATTTTTCTTTCATGGCGTGCATTTCCCTATCCTTTTCAGACATTTTTGCCTCAATACTTTTACCCCTAGCTTCCAACGCTACATAATCTAGGAATGTAAGATATTTCATACATTTTGTAAGATAGATCTCTCTTCTCTCCAACTCTTTTTTAGTATAATAGACACTGCCATTATGGACCAAGAACCATTCGCTATAATCTCCTCCAACTTCATCAGAGATCACCGTTTTAACAAAGCGCCGCAACGAATGAAGTGTGATCTTCCTTCGTCTCATTCCCTCCTTCCTTGCATCTAAACCAGCGGTCATCAGTACTTTAATAAATTCTACTCCCATCTTGACATACAGAATTTCGGGCTTTGATTTCCGATTAATGAGATTGAATATCAAATCATCAGGACTTCTGTTTCTCTCCCGATATTTCCAATCAGGCATTATGTTTATTCTTCGGACCAACTCCTATAAGTAAGAACGGAATGATATTGGCATACTCTGCTGTGAATATTATCGGCAGAATTGTAGATTCTGATAAGAATGAGATATTGAGTCAGATTAAAGATGAAACAAAAGTAATCATTGAAGAACAAGATGTAGAGACATCTCAAAGCTTTATAATATGAATAAATATCACGAATAAATAAATTAAATGATGTTCCTATTTCAGTTGATATCATAGCTAGCCAAAGCTAATGAAACCTTGTTGAGTTTCTGCTGATTTTAGGTACTCTATTACATCCCACTCGTTTGAATTGTATCTAAGGAATATCATTGTACAACTCTGCTTTATCGGGAATAAACTATTTATTGTTATTCTCAATACTAAAAGACGTTTCTCGTTATGGAAAAGCAATTATCTATAGTATCTTTCAGAGTAATTTAATTTAATGCATAGTTTTTCATGAATAACAGTATTATAAAGTTTCATCCTTATACATCCAAAGCGACCATCTTTCGCCATTTCCATAACTTTCTCTCTCTAGTAAATCCAAATATTCTGTTGTACATTACACTACTTTCACTGTTTCTTTTTCTCCGTGGACGTGGAATATGTTGGGGAATTATTGAATCTCTGTTTTCCAAATTTCTATTATTTAGGAGATATATTATTAATAATAAAGCTCCTTGATCATCAAACTTAAATAATTGACTACCAGGTCTTTATTATGCCAAGAGTAATTCATTTTGAAATAGTGGCAGATAAGCCAGAAAGAGCAATGAAATTCTACAAGGAAGTTTTTGGTTGGGAGTTCAATAAATGGAATGGCCCCCAAGACTATTGGCTTGTAAAAACAGGAGAAGATAGCCAGCCAGGCATAAATGGCGGACTTACTCCTAAAAGGAATCAAGACAATGCCAATACCAATAGCAGGGTGACAAATACTATTGAAGTGCCTTCTGTAGATGAATTCTCTACAAAAATTACTATGGGAGGGGGCAAGGTTGTGAGTCCCAAAATGGCTATCCCGGGTATTGGATATTTAGCGATATGCGAAGACACCGAAGGAATTTTGTTTGGTATAATACAAAGTGATCGAAATGCAAAGTAGCTGGATACAAGTTACTACTACTACTACTATGCAAGTCTATTTCTAATAATACAATAGCAATATCTACGATACATTACTTTATTTACTATGTGTATAATTTCATTTAAATAAAGCAAATTCATACTGCAGAGATTGGTGGTCTAATAAGATCCTATGAACAATGTAAAACTACGTCGCTCGTCTATTGAACGATAACGACTAACGACTAAATGATGATGATACTGCAAAGTCAAATATAGTATCAAAAATCTGAATTGATGATGAGTGGTTTTGTATATGCTAATACTACCTACTTATATCGATACTATATGTAGCCGATCCACATTTATCAATCATTTATTTATATGTTTGAGTGAACAACCTAAACTACGATTTCCAAGTAATATGATTATATCAGCTGCAACAACAAGAACCAGATCAGTCATGACACTAAGAAAACCAAAAGGATGACGCAGAATAAAAATTGTAGGCAGTATTGTAGCCAAGTACTTGCCAGTAAAGAGGCTAGTAATCGGATATGAATTAGTCCTAATTCTTCTTTGTTTGTATGTCTACTAACGTCAGCAAAGACAAAATATCTTTGCTTTTATCCCATATGGACTTGGATAATATGAAATATTTTATACATATTTTTACAATGTAGCTTTTATGCTATACTGTTTAATATCTAAAAAAGAGTGGTTATGCCAGTCCATAGGTAGGTATAGCGGCCCCTGTTATGACCTTCGCTTCTTCTGAGCATAAGAATAACACAATATTTGCTAAGTCTTCAGGTTTTGCCCATTTTTCAAAATTTGCAGTCGGCATTGCTTTTCTATTTGCTTCAGTATCTATAATGCTAGGCATTATACAATTCACATTAATATTTGACTCTTTTGTTTCCTCTGACAATGATTCTACAAGTCTTATCAATCCAGATTTTGATGCTGCATACGCAGAGTCATAACCATTAGATATCAAACCGGTTTTAGAAGATATGTGTACTATTTTTCCATATTTCGTAGATATCATATGTGGAATAACATGTTTGCTCGTTAGAAAGGCCGTTTTTAGATTTATTGTCATCATCTTGTCCCATTCTTGTTCCTCAAGTTTACTTACAGTTTTACCTCCCAAGTATCCTCCAACAACGTTAACCATTATATGGATCTGCCCATATTTTGCTAAAATGCCTGAAACTAATCTCTCTACTTGTTCTTCGTTTGACGTATCTGCTTTTATTAATTCTAATCTGTCCTCACTTTGCGTATTTGATGGCTCTATATTGCTGTCAGTAATATATGATGATATCACTTGAGCATTGCATTCGATAAAAGATCTTGTTATAGTCCTTCCTAACACCCCGGTTCCACCTGTTACCAATACGACTTTATTTGAGAAATCTAGTCTTTTAATAGTCTGACCTTGCATTAGATGATCTATGTCTTATAATAACTAAAAAAGATTTCATTAAAAATTTTCCATTTTCTCTTCTAATCTTCTTATTCCCTAAAATACGAAGAAATCATCTAAGATGATAACTTTCCCTTGTACAAACATTAGTAGACCATGTTTTATCTTTGAGTCGAATTTCAATAGTTTTAATATCTTCATATGATAAGATAATGCTGTAAGTCCCTCTACTGAGAACGTATTAAATACTCGCAACAACAACTAATTTGCTGTTCTTAACTCCACCTACAGTAAGATTATTGTATTTTGTCAAGGTATTGTTAGAATGATTCAACAATATTATGAACTTATTATGATGAGTATGCTTAGCAATTACACTAGTATATCACAATAGTAAAATTCGGCATGTAGGAAATTATTCTTTACAGTCTAAGTTGAAATGTAAATTTATTTATTCGTGACTTTGTAATATCACAGTTTGAGCATATACCAATTTTTATGGTTTACACTATCTTCAGTCATCATTATTGTCATTACCATAATTGATATTTTTTAGATAGTTAAGATCCCAATTTAAAGAAGATGAAGTAACACATAGATAAATAATTTAGAGCTTTTACGTGTTTTTGCAGAAACAAGAAATGTTGCTATTAAGAGTACTGAAATAGAACTTTAACAACTGAAAAAGAATAAAATCCAATTACCTTAGAATTGATGAACTTGACATGATTTATGAAATTATAATGGAAATCGATCACTCTATTGATGCGATCCTAGAAAATAAAGA
>DATBGR010000482.1:0-23195 GCA_036557905.1 Nitrososphaeraceae archaeon
AAATCATAGACAGATTCACTTATAGAATACTAACTAAAAATATCCACAAAGCGCATATATATTTAGTAAGTGGCTGGGTATCAATGCACTTAGAAATACAGAGGTCAACATTGATCATTACCTTAGGAATATTTGCGATTCTGATGGTAGCCGTCTCGGTTGCAGTACCAGCATTAGCCCTCAAAAACTATTTTAATTGCACAACCAAAGAAGCAAATAAAAGCGGCAGACTATCTGCTGAGGACATCAACACTTGTTATTATAAAGTCTTCGTAGGTGCTAGAAAATATTATGCAAATGAATCCAGAACACCTTCCTTGTCTGGCTAACACGTCAAAATAGTCCGTATGGCTATGCTTCAATTTTTACCTCGCGAGATGGAGCGCTGCGATACGCAGCGCTGCTCAATCAACACAATTGAAAATTCTGACATCTTTGCCTCTTCGATAGTGACTGAAGGTAAACTGGTTTGAAATGGTCCCGACAAGTGTTTAGTAAGACCGGACTGGACAGTATTTCGGTTGAGAGGTCCCCCAATATCGCATATGAATTTTGTTATTTCCATATGTATCCTAAAACAAGAATATAGAATGTCTTAATCTGCGGTTGAACCGACCATGCTAGATTTGTAGTCTATCCTTTTCCGCAACATTCAAACTTTTATTAGGACGACAGTTTCAAGACAATAGTTAGTGGTATTGGACGTGCAAGGACAGGAAGAGACTTCATATCGAGCTGATAAGCTAAAAAAGATGATTGCCGACATACAAGAACAGTATGAAAATTTGATTGATACTGCACAACTCTATAGGAAGAGCAGTATCAATGATAAAGAATTCTTATTCAAACTCGGTGACTATATGAAATCTATGTCAGCAATTAATTTTCTTTCTACACAAATCCTATTGGATTTGAAGACTGTGTTCGATGAAAATAAGAGTCATATTTCCAGTCTACCTTCGAACTCTCAATCCTCTTCGCGATTTTCGGCCAAAGAAGACTCGTCGTTAATATCGAGCTCCAAGCCATCGGCCAGTAATTCTACACTTGATGTAACCGAACCTAGGTTTAAACCTGTAACAATAACACTGGAAAATCCTCATCATAGAAACGGCAATGACAGTCCCTCAGAACGTACCTGCTACAAATGTGGTCATAAATTGTCTATGCGCGCGAAATTCTGCAACAAATGTGGCAACTCTCAATAATCTTTGGATTGAGAGGAATGTTTCGGGTTACAAAGGTATTTAATGTCAAAGTCGAACAGTTGACAATTTAGTTTTGAAACCAATCGTATAAATTGCTCAAAAGTTTAATAGTTATCTCTTTCTTTCATCGTAACGATATTAGGTCCTGCTCCAACTGTTAATATTTTAACTTAGATTTAATATTATTAATAAAATCACTAACATACATAGTTTCCTATTCAGTTTTTTCGAACGGATTATGTCATGATTCATTTTGTTCCACAATGGTTACTAAGGAAGCCAGCATTGTACTTTATAATGCAATGTCAAATTCAACTCACCGAATTCATGATAGCGATTTACTAGTTTATTACGAGCGATTGAGCAGTACAACTATTAATAATATATATGCATTAAATTGATTAATGAAAGTCTTTAACGGGAGATCAGCAACAGACGAATACATGTCGACTCATTCATTAACTTTTTCGACTCCGGAAATGACGCTTAAGAAATTTGCCTTATGGCTCGGTGATCAAGTACCCGGCAGCGGTGATTCAAATAGGCATCCAAGGTTGTTACTATATATAGAAGAGGTAAATGACGATGATGATGAACGAATAACTGAGGTAAACCCAAATGTCGACGATTCATTTAAACCTACTGGAGCAGTCACAGAAATGTATGGTCAATATACAGAGTCAAATGAATCAGATATACGGCAATCTAATCCAAATGTGAGCATAGATTCTACTGACAGTCAAGCTACTCATGGTCGAGGAAAACATGTCGAACATGATATGAAAAAATATTGTATCGAATGCGGAGCGTCTATCGGCACAACAGCCAAGTTCTGTACTAGATGCGGGAACAAGCAGGACTAAAGGTAGTTCAATTTTCAAGAATACCTCCGCACGGTCATTGGAATAGAACCGAGACAATCCTGTTACTGATCACTATGAAGTATAGCAGTATATTTTGCTAGCTAGAGTGGGCCTGTCTAGACCATTGTGTTGATAGACACATAGTTCGCTCATTCTTTATAGTTACGCGATCGCGTATGTTGTTCATTAGTCAAGTCTTTGAAGATCAACTTTTTGAGCTTTTGAACTCCTTTCTCAAGAGATAACAATCATTACACACAACGTTAGAAAAGAGGAAATTCATCGCCAAGAATTTCGTCCTCCCACAAACACTACAAGTCTTCATCTGAATTCAGTTCTTTAGAATGCAATAATTAGTCAATTTGATTTATAAAACATATCTTTAATGGAAATACAGGATTAGCTTTTTCTCCGGATATTTGAGATAGTATTGGCGTCACAACCCATAACTCTGGTAGACTCATGCTGGTGGTTGATAAGGATTTATTCGTTCAAGAGATAGTGCATGATTATCATCCAACGCGCCAACTCCTAGGCTAAGTCCCCGAACTGTAATATCTAGTCCAGCTGCCTCAGTAGGTGTAAGTGAAAATTCTCTCGCTAGGACTGATCTTATTTGTTTGACTGGGTCAATTGTCTCGTTAGTCTCTATAGGTACGGCTAAACTAAGAATTTTTGATACCATGTCAGAAGGAATTTTATTGCTGCGATTATTAATCGTGTACTCAACTAGCTGAAGCACGATCTCTCTACTCGAGACTTTGAGTGCATTAACAGTATATATTGCATCTACACTTAGAACGCTCGTTGCTTCGGAGCCTGAGATTATTCCAGCAACTCCGCTCTTGCTTGATGAGATCGCAGAAAGTATTGACGGATCTAGATTAACATTGATTGTTAAAGCCCCCTCAAAGTATTTCTCTGAAGTTGAGTTTCCTACATTAGGTATTGAACTAAGAATTTGTGTACAATCAATACTCGTTGACCTTCCTTGGCCTAGATTTTGAATATTATAGTTATGTTCACGATTGTCACCATTAACTGTTGCTTTCCATAAGAATGATACCGGAAAATTTTGCCTGTTAAAGATATTTATATCTGTATTATAGCGTCCCGGTCTTAAGGGCCCATTTTCGCCAGTTATAACCCCACAAATAAATCTAGAGGTATATTCAAGAGTATTGGAGCCAGAGAACTGGTTAGGTACTGAATGGAGCGTCCGAGAACCATTCTCGAAATTATCAGGATAAACCAAGGCGATATCACCATATTGTGAGGCGTAAGATTTTTTAGAATCAACGATTAGTTTTGTTGGATAGATACCAGAAAGTCCAATCGGAAAATCGAATTCCTGGTTTATGTTTTTCACGTTGGATGCTTTAGGGATTGCGAATGCCGATAATTCAAGACCTGCAGTGACAAACAGATTATAGCACAGTAGGAGAAGAAATAAAACAAATACGTGTGTAATAATGGCGGCAGATTTCAAATTTGAGCTCCAGATAAAGGTAAGAAAATTTAAGTCTTTAGAATTCCTTCAAAATTTTAGAAACTTGAATTCGTCTCAGAAACCAAAAATATTAAATCAAAGCATTTCAACTCAAAATTAGCAGTACCTTTATCTTTTACCAAGCCTTACACTAACGAAATGGTGGATGAATTGTTCATGTTTGGAGTGACGACAGGAGTATTTGTCGTGCTGACTGGCATTTTGTTTGCGTCAAGGGCGAAACGCAGATCTGTGGACACTGAAATTGAGAGAAGAGCTGGCGCTCCCATATGAGTAAAGTTTGAGTTAACCCCTACTATTTTCAAATCCCAATATTTTTGAGTTTTATCTTCGATATCAATGCTTGATTTAATTTCATACGCATTAATTCTCCTAGTAGGCGATGAAGTAGTCTCGAGCGTTACTTAATTCCAAACCGGAGATATTAGAATCAACTTGCCATTAAGTTAATACAAGATATTGCAAATAGTGTGTCGATTCCGGTTAGGTACTAGATGAAACTTCCTTTACAATTTCGTACTTGGATCTATATCCTCTCGGATTAATCATCATATTGTTGTAATGAAACGTCGAAGAATTTCCTACTATCACGGTAGTTATCATCCCAAGCATGTCTTGATGTTCAAGCATTTTATTCAAGGTCGTAAGGAGTACTGCCTGGCTATCCCGATACGCTCCCTTAATTATAGCCACAGGGGTATCCGGTTTACGGTACTTTAGGAAAATATCCCTGGTATCCCTAAGCTGATGAACTCGCCTTTTACTTGCAGGGTTATATATAACTGTGACATAATCCCCTAGGGCTGCAGCCTCGACCCTCTTTACAATCATGTCCCAAGGCACGAGTAAATCACTCATGCTCACAACCGCAAAATCTGTCATTAGTGGTGATCCCACCAATGCCGCACACGAATTCAAAGACGAAATTCCAGGCACACACTCTAAATAAATCCCCTCTCCATTCTTCCAGCCCTTTTCTGCCAAGATTTCATAGATAAGTCCGATCATCCCATATATGCCAGGATCGCCAGAGGACACGAGCGAAACTATTTTTCCCTTTTCAGCAAATTCAATCGCTTGGTTTGCCCTTTCTACCTCCTGTGTCATTGCATATCTATAAACTTCCTTTCCTTCTATTAATTTCTCTATAAGTGAAACATAGGTGTCATAGCCAATGATAATTTCACTCTGACGGATCACCTCGTTCGCACGGAAGGTCATATGGTCATGATGGCCAGGTCCCAAACCCACGACAAATAGTCTGCCTGAATTCATTTCAACAATTTCATAAATTAAAGCGCATTTATTTTTTTCTTATATAATGCAATTAATGCTTTAGACGTGCAGACACTTGTATTGGATATTGGATATCAAATGTCACACCTATTTTGACAATTCAAATTCCATGTGTAATGCATTAACAGCTTCTTCACAGTCTTTGTTATTTACTACTAGAGCAAGATTTAACTCCGAGTATCCTTGCGTAATCATGATTACATTTACATCTCTTTTCGCTATAGCACCAAATACCTTTGCCGCAACTCCTTTTATACCACGCATCCCTGATCCGACTACAGCTATCACCGCAACATCATTGTTCACACTCACTTTTTTGATAACCTTGCCCAATAGATTAAGTTCCAATATATTTGTCGCTTTATCCAATGCATTCTTTCTTACAACCATGGATATACTAGATTCAGATGGGCTTTGAGATATCATCATGATATTCACCCTATTTCTTGCAAGCGTATCAAAAATTTTTGCTGCCGTTCCTGGAGCACCAACCATACCGCTTCCACTTACATCAATTAGAGCAGTATTACGAATTGTATTTATTGACTTTACAATCTTTTGTGATTCGTTACTTGGATTAGAGGTAATTAGTGTTCCAACATCCCGAGTATTGAAGGTGTTCCGGATCCTAACTGGTATCTTAGCCTCAATCGCCGGCTCAAGAGCTCTTGGATGGATGTATTTTGCACCAAAAAGTGCCATTTCCATGGCTTCAGTAAACGAAACTTCACGTAGTACCCTAGCAGATTTAACTATTTTGGGATCTGCGGTCATTAGGCCATCTACGTCGCTCCAGAGCCAGACTTCATTCGCTTGAATGCTCCATCCTATTATTGTGGCTGAAAAATCAGAACCTCCCCGCCCAATCGTAGTGAAATTACCGTTCTGATCTACTCCAATAAAACCAGTTACCACAGGAATCATATCATCTTTTAACAGAATTTCCAGATTGTGGGAAACTCTAAGCTTGGTTGTGTCCATAAGCGGACTAGCTTCCCCAAATTCAGAATTAGTCAAAATTCCGATATCCTTCGCTGTAAACGATTTAGATTTCAATCCATGATCTAACAAAAAAAAGCTCACAAGCGGAGTAGAGAGTCTTTCCCCAAAAGAAAGGAGGTAATCCATAGATTTCGGGGTAACTTCGCTTAATAGGACTAGACCCTCAAGGACATCACTCAATTCGTCGAGTATTGGAAGTATTTTCAGCAGTGCTTCGCTCTTCAAAGTATTATCTACAATGCCATTTTCAATTAAGTCTAAGTGAGCCTTTCGTGTGTTTTGAATAAATTCGTAGATTGGCTCCTTTAGCCCTTTGTTAACTTTTTCGCAAATATTTAGAATATTATCAGTCATGCCCCTTAGTGCGGAAACAACGACGACAATTTCATTTGAACGGTCTGATTTCCCATTGTTATCCACCTGACTTTTGTATCCCTTTATTAATCCAGATACGCTATTGATTTTCTCGACAGAGTCGATTGCAGAGCCACCAAATTTCATTACGATTCGCATGTGATACTTAGATAGACCGTAGGTACTTGGTATCTAATAAAACGCTTTTGTTGCTTCAAGCTAGCGACACACGGACATGTGAAAATAGGAATCAAACCTCATATCAGCGCTAATTTTGTCAATTAATGATAATTGACATCAAAGTATATGTGAATACACTTCCTAGTTCGTGGATTAGGCCTAACATTCGAATCAAATAGAACTTAGGTAGGAATTAGTAAGAATCTCAAGAATGATTCAGATCATTATTATGGCTGAATATATCCACCAATTTGTCGTCTAAACAAATTTGGCGCAGAAAAAGAAATTTTATCAAATGGATAGAGACGAACGTTTCATTTTCCTTAAGAATTTTGCAAACCTTTCGGAACCTGAGGCCAAACTGCTGGCTGATCCTTGCTCTGGCATTAATTTCGAGATGGTAAATGGAATGATTGAAAATGCAATTGGGACAATGCCATTGCCTCTTGGTGTTGCGACGGGCTTTCTAATCAATGGTAAGGACTACCTTGTACCTATGGCAACAGAAGAACCCTCCATTGTAGCCGCATGTAGTAAGGCGGCTAAAATTGCAAGAAATTCAGGTGGCTTTCGGGCATATGCGAATGAACCCATAATGATAGGTCAAGTGCAGATTGTCTCAGTTTCATTCCCAGAGGCGGGATTGAAGGTCATTTCAAACAAGCCAAAACTGATCTCAATCGCAAATAAATCTAGCAGAACTGTAAAAGCGACTGACATAAGTGTGAAATGGATAGATGATCAGGTCGCAAGTGGTGCAGGCAAGATGCTTATTGTAGAAATCATCGTCGACGTAAAGGATGCTATGGGTGCAAATGCAATAAACACGATGTGCGAAGCCATTTCCCCAGAATTGGAACGAATCACAGATGGTGAAGTCGTAGTTAAGGTTCTTTCCAATTATGCGACTAGACGGCTTGTTTGGTGTAATGCCCTATTTCGCAAAGAGGATCTTGGAGGAGAACATATTGTTGACCGTATTCTGTATTCGTACAGCTTTGCTTATTCAGATGTATATCGGGCAGTAACCAATAACAAAGGTATAATGAACGGGATAGATGCTTTGGCTATTGCAGCTGGTCAGGATTTTAGAGCTATAGAAGCTGCGGCTCATGCTTATGCATCCAGGGACGGAAGGTATCGATCAATTACAACGTGGAAGAAGACCGATGATGGAGATTTGCTCGGCGAATTAGAATTACCTGTAGCAGTAGGCATTGTCGGAGGAGTCACAAAAGTTAACCCTCTTGTCATGTTAGCACTAAAGATTCTAGGAGTAAAATCTAGCTCAAATCTTGCAATGATCATTTCAGCAGTGGGCCTTGCACAGAACCTTTCTGCCATACTTGCGTTAGCTACTGTAGGAATTCAGAAGGGCCATATGAAATTACATGCGAGGAACATTGCCATTTCTGCGGGTGCCCAAGGCAGACTGATCGATATCATTGCAGGCAAGATGATCCGAGAGGGAAACGTAAAGGCCTCAAGAGCAAAGGAAATTATTCTGTCTATGACCGGTCACGAGTAGTCAGTGGTTACAGTTGGCAACTTGATATACTAATTATTGAATGAGTAAATATATACATTGCTTCACTAGTCCTACATACTTATCTTACAAAAATGGCAGTAATAAAGTTCGCCGTCCCAAAAGGTAGCATAGAGGAAGCGACTTACAAGATATTAGAACAAGCATGGCAATCAATATCAGGTAGAGGTAGAACCTACAGACTACGTCTTAGCGATCCTGAAATTGAGGTGAAGATCCTAAGACCTCAAGAAATACCAACTTACGTGCAAGAAGGATTTTACGATGTTGGCATCACTGGTAAAGATTGGATAAATGAAGCTAAAGCAGACGTAAAGATCCTGCTTGACCTTGAGTACGGAAGAGTAAAGCAAGTACTTGCTATTCCCGAAAGCTTCGATGCCGAAAACCTGTCCGAATTAATTAGCTACTTTGTGGCTGAGAAAAAAACGCTTAAAATATCTTCAGAATACCTTACTACTACATCAGCATATCTAAAATCAAATCCAATCTATCAGCAGCACTTTGGGAATTCTGACCCAATGATAATAACCCCATGGTTGAGAGTTGGTCAAAACAAGCAAGTTGAAATATTTCTTTCATTTGGTGCCACTGAGGCTAAGCCTCCAGAAGATGTAGATGCAATCTTTGATATAACAGAAACTGGTACAACCTTAGGTCGTAATAACCTAAAAATTATCGATACGTATATGGAGTCTACCGCAGTACTGGTTGCTAACAAAGATTCCCTGAGAGTTACTCACAAAAGAGAGAAAATCGCAGACATGTGTGCATTATTGAAGGGTGTAGTGGAAGCAAGAAAGAAATTGCATATTTTTGTAAATGTTAGAGAGGACAACATTAAAGGCTTGCTGGAGCACCTGCCTGCTCTGAAAAAGCCTACGATAAGCAAGTTGAGTGAGGATGGCTGGTATAGTGTTAACACGATTATAGAAAAAAGCGAGTTTATCAAAATTGTACCAAACCTAAGAGAACTAGCCCAAGGTCTAGTCGTGATAGAACCTAGGCAGATTCTGCCATTGGATGAGATAGATCTTGATTCTTATGATCAAGACAATTAGAATTAAAGATCCTGTCTCTGACGCTCAGAAATTGCGTAGAGGTACGTTTTCTCCTCCCGATGACATTAATAAGATAATTAACTCCATTTTTAAGAACGTCATTTCGTATGGAGACGATTCTTTATTTAGTTACACCAAAAAATTTGACAAAATTAATCTTAATTCTCTGAGAGTCACGAAGGATGACATCAGACGCGCATATAGGAGTGTAGGTAGCAAGCAAGTTCAATCATTACAGATAATGAAGAGACGAATAGTTAAGACTGAAAAGATTCTCCTCAGAAGTTTCAATGTCAATACAATGCACACGCGCCACGATGGAATCAGTATGCAGAAGATAATACAGCCTCTCGCTAGTGTTGGTTGCTATATCCCAGGGGGGAATGCAAGATATCCAAGTACACTGGTGATGTGCGCAGTTCCTGCTAGAATTGCGGGCGTTCAGAGAATTGTCGCTATATCTCCTCCCATGAAAAATGGTGAAGTAGATCCAATGACCGCCGTGGCTGCCGATATATGCAATGTAGACGAGCTTTATCGGGTGGGTGGCGTCCAGGGGATAGCTGCACTTGCGTTTGGAACAAAAACAATAAAGAAAGTTGACAAGATTGTCGGCCCCGGAGGTAAATTTGTTTCTCATGCGAAGATGGCAGCTTCAAGTCACGTATCGATCGACATGATTGCCGGTCCAACTGAACTTGTAGTTTATTCTGATAGCAATACATATCCAAAATATATTGCTCGAGACCTGATTTCGCAGGCAGAACATAGTATCGACACTTTTTGTGGTCTGGTAACAACGTCGGAAGCACTGGCAAATGAGGTCAAATCACAACTTGCCACAATTCTACTTGATGATCAAAAACCGCTCGCGAGGTCTGACATAGTAAAAAGGAGTATTGAGGGTACTGGTTTTATTGCATTGTGTGACAATGAAATCTCTGCAGCGAAATTCATTAATGAGATTGCCCCAGAACATCTTCAAGTAATAAGTAAGAAACCAAGACGCTTCGCCAACAAGATTACATCAGCTGGTTTGATTTTGCTGGGAACATACACTCCTTCATCTGCTAGTGATTATCTATTTGGTTCAAACCACGTACTTCCAACTTCTGGATTTGGAAAGTCGAGAGGCTCTCTTTCAGTTTTAGACTTTATAAAAATTACAAGTAAGATAGAGGTATCTCGAAAGGGTTTAGTTGATATAGCGCAGTTTTTGAAAGAAATTACTACTGCAGAAGGCTTGCCAAATCATTACGAAGCAGTAAGGGAAAGAATTAGTAAATGAGTTGGCTCTCCAAGAGATTAGCAGAAATTTCAAATCTACAAGCCTATGTTAAGCCCGGGTCATCTCTCGGGACATTAAAACTAGATGCTAACGAGAATTTAGCAGTCGACAAAAGTTTTCTGGACAAGATTACATCACAGGCACTTGTAAGCGTTGACTTTCGTGAATACCCGATAGAACAGCTCGAAGAGATTTATGAAAGAGTAGGCACTTTTCTGGGCTTGGACAAGAAATACATCGGTGTGGGTAATGGATCAGATCAAATAATCGAAGCCTTGATGTCTACAATAGCAAGAGATAAGAGAGCTACCATATTTGTTCCTACTTTTTCCTATTTTATGAACAGATGCAATTTGCACAATGTAAAGGTCGACGCTATCCCACTTAATAAACACGATAATTCCCTGAATAGATCAGATTTTCTAAATGCAGCAAATGCCTCAGACATGGTCTATATTTGCTCCCCAAATAATCCTACAGGCAATCAATTTGAAGCCGAACTAATAATGGAGATCATAGAGTCGTTGAAGGATAAATTAGTACTCCTGGATGAGGCATATGTAGAGTTCGCAAGATATTCTCTAGCATCGCATGTACGTAAACACAATAATTTAATTGTTCTACGTACACTATCTAAGGCCTTTGGACTTGCTGGTGCGAGGGTCGGCTATATGATTTCGAATGAAGAGCTCGCTGAAACCTTTCGATCTATTATTCAGTCGCCATATCCACTTAATAGCTTCTCAATAAAAGTAGCTAGCCTCATGTTATCAAATGGTAAATATATCTTGGATACGGTGAAATCCATCAAGATTGAGAGGGACAGAGTATACAAAGAGCTCGTTGAAATCAAAGGTCTAAATGTGTTCAAGTCTGATGCGAATTTTATATTCTTTGAATCTTTTGACAGGTACAACAAGATCAATCAGCAGCTAGCCAAACATAACGTACAAGCTAAGATGTTTGGAGACATGGAAAGCTATCAAGGCTGCATAAGAGTTACTATCGGTACCCCAGAAATGAACAATATGTTTTTAGAATCTGTTCGAGCAGCATTTTCTCAAGAATGAGATACATACTTGCTTTTATCGAATTGATCAATCCGGTCTTCTGGTGAATTTGTTACCAGAATCTATAATATTTGATGTCGATGGTGTATTGATAGATGTGAGACGATCATATAATTTAGCAATCAAGAACACTGTAACGTTCATTCTTAACAAGATCAACCCTTTACTATGCTTCGATAGTTTCGTAACTGATAAAATAATAGCACAGTTGAGACAAACTGGAGGCTTCAATAACGATGTTGATACTTGCTATGCAATCCTTCTTACGGTACTTTGTAACAACCAAAGTGCTATAAACGAAGCTCGAGCATTCGTTTCCTATATGACGCAAAATCTGAAAGGCTTAGGAATTAGATTTGTAGAAGAGTTCCTAACATCCAGATTTTCAACACATCCTGTTAAAAAATACAAGAACCTACTAAATTATCCTGGATCAGTTGGAAATAGCCTGCTGACAACAGTGTTCGATGAAATTTTCTATGGGCCTCAACTCTTCTTGATGCAGCATAATATAGAACCACGATACTATTTTGGAGAACCTCTCATTGACAATGATAGAATGATAATAAGAAAGGAAACCATGAAAAAGCTATCAATAATCTTCGATGGTAGGATTTCGATTGTATCTGGGCGAAGTAGGTTAGCGGCGGAATATTCATTAGAGTCTTTGTACGAATACATATGTTCAAATGCATGCGTGTTTTTAGACGATGAATCAAGAAAATATGCCAAACCAAATCCATACGCTTTACGTAGAGCTACAGAAATGTTATCAACTAAAAGCACGATATACGTCGGCGACTCCATGGAGGATTTATTAATGGCAAAAAAAGCCGAAGAATACAACATAAAGACGACATTCATTGGAGCCTATGATTATAGTCTTGACCCGTCAAAAACCATTCATCAGCTTACTATGAATGGAGCCGATGCGATAATTAAATCTGTAAATCAGTTACCGAATATGTTAAATAATGCAAATACGGAAGTTTGACTCAATTGGCTGATTTGCCTTCTAAAGGCCGGAGGAGTGCTCATTTAGTGAGAAACACAAGAGAAACATCAATAACTGTCGACATAGATATTGATGGAAATGGCCTATCTTCAGTGAAGACTGATCTATCTTTCCTTGATCACTTAATTACTACCGTAGCTAAGCACAGTATGTTAAACGTTGACCTAACTGCTCTATCCAACGATCACATTGTTCATCACATTGTTGAGGATACTGCCATTGCTCTTTCTCAGACCATTGACAAAGCTCTTTTAGAACGCGGTAATATTAAACGATTTGGATATGCTTCAGTTCCGATGGATGACTCTCTAGCCTTTGTCAGTATTGATCTTGTAAGGCGTCAATTCCATAAGGTTGATTTGAAGCTAAGGAATAATATGACTGAAGGAATCCAAAAAGAAGATCTAGAACATTTTGTGAGATCGCTATTACAGAATTTGAATGCGTGCATACATATAATAGTTGAATATGGTGATAACGATCATCATAAGATAGAGGCGGCCTTAAAGGCTTTTGCAGTTGCCTTTCGAATGGCAGTCACTATAGACACCAAGTCGACTGGCGTGCCAAGCACAAAAGGGGAAATGTGAATATGCATCGAATAGCGATATTTGACTATGGCGCCGGGAATCTATACAGCCTGAAAGCAGCTCTTGAGAGAAATCCTAGTACACAGGTAACCATAATAAACAAGTTAAAAAACATACTAGATTATGACGGTCTAGTTCTACCTGGCGTGGGAAACTTCGACCCAGCAATTACTTCAATCGGCCAAGACAAAGAGTTATTTGTAAAAGCAGTAGAGGACAAGATACCCATACTAGGCATATGCCTAGGCATGGAAATGTTATTCGATAAGAGCGAAGAGGGAAAACTCGATGGGCTGCGTATATTGGATGGCGAGGTGATTATGCTGAATAAAAAACTAACAAAGATACCTCATATGGGTTGGAACACATTGAAAATTGAAAGGAATGGAGGAAAGCTTTTGAAGGGCATTCTAGATAACTCATGGGTTTACTTTGTTCATTCCTACCGAATATCACCAATTAACAAGGGTATCGTTACTGCAAATTCCGAATACGGAATGACAATACCTGCTGCAATAGAAATAGAAAATTTGTATGGCACACAATTTCATCCAGAAAAGTCTGGGAAGACAGGGGCTGTTATATTAAAGAATTTCTTAGGTGTATGCCGGGAGAGAGGATGAAAATAGTTCCGTCTATTGATTTACTAGATGGCAATGTTGTTAGGCTCATTAAAGGTAAAATAGAGCAGAGAATAATTTACAGCAATGATCCTGTAAAGGTAGCAAAAAAATGGGAAGATCAAGGTGCGGATCTACTGCATATTGTGGATCTAGATTCGGCTTTACGAACTGGTACTAACAATACAAGTTTGGTTTCAAAAGTGATCAATTCTCTACATATTCCTATCCAAATTGGTGGAGGCATCAGATCTGTAGACGCCATAAAGCAAATGTTGGAGATGGGTGTATCTAAAGTGGTAATAGGAACAATGGCGTTTAAAGAGCCTAAATCTTTAAAGCGTATTGCCAAATCGCTCTCGTCTAAGATCATAATCTCTATCGATCAATTAAACGGGACGATCATGGTGGATGGATGGAGGGAGTCAGCAGGGATTGATATTATACATGGTATCAATATGTTTATGAGTATGGGATTGAATGAGTTTCTCTTAACAAGCATTGATCGAGATGGCACAATGATTGGACCTGATATAGAAACTCTATCTGCTGCTTCTAAAATCAGTGGTACTAAAATCATTGCCAGCGGAGGGATATCATCAATTTTAGATATCATAAAAATTAGAAATACAGGCTGCTCATCAATCATTCTAGGCCGTGCCATATACGAGGAACGATTTAATGTTGCTCAAGCGAAGGTGTTAGCATAAAAATGCCTCTTTCTAAAAGAATAATTCCTTGCCTGGATGTTGATAATGGTCTTGTAGTTAAAGGGGTTCACTTTTCAGACATAAAAATAGCAGGCGACCCGGTCAAGTTAGCTGAAAAATATACTGAACAAGGTGCTGATGAATTAGTATTTTTGGATATAACTGCATCGCAGGAAGAAAGGCATACGATGAGGGAAGTGGTTACTAGTGTAGCTAATGTTGTAAATATTCCCTTTACCGTAGGAGGAGGGATAAGGAATCTCGAAGATGCCAGACAGATTTTGAGAAGTGGTGCTGACAAAGTATCTATCAATACCGCTGCAGTTAAGAATCCTGAACTAGTAACAGAATTAATGGAGATCTTCGGAAGGCAATGCGTTGTAGTGGCAATAGACGCGAAATTAAAATCCCCAAGACATGCAACAGAAAAGTTGAAAGAAAATTCTACACTTACTACTAAGAATAATAACAACAAGTACGAAGTCATGATCTATGGAGGCAAAAAGGAAACTAGCCTTGATGCGATCCAATGGGCAAAAAAGGTAGAGAGTTTAGGAGCTGGAGAAATTCTACTAACAAGTGTAGATGCCGACGGAACAGAAGACGGGTATCGCATAGATTTGACTAATTTAATCTCTGATGCAGTTCGCATACCCGTTATTGCCTCTGGGGGATGTGGTAAACCAGAACATATCTTGAAATTATTTAGAGAAACAGATGCTGATGCTGCTTTGGCCGCCTCGATATTTCATTATGATAAATATTCTGTAGATAAAGTAAAGTCCTTTTTGCATCAAGGTGGAATCAGCATTAGAATTTAATTCCCATCTTACTATGAGTTCTAAATGTTCATATAGCATATTTCTAGATTATCTCAACTTTCTCTTCATTTTTAAAATTAAAGACCATCTAAGTGAATTATTTAAATATATGAAGTTAATTTTTGAAAAAAATATTAGTTTACTTAATTATAGTTTTTTGTTTAATGAAGAGTTAAATTACCTGCAACACACATGAATCGGATACTAACGGTGCTATAAAAAGTGAATGAAATAATTCAAGAAGTTGAGATGGGCCAGTGGCGACGAACTCACTTTTCGTCAGATATTCGGTTATGTTCAGAGAATGATACCGTAGTAGTTATGGGATGGGTATTAAGTATACGTGATCATGGTAATTTGCGTTTTGTACAAATAAAGGATAGAAAAGGCACTACTCAGGTTATTGCTAAGAAAGGAGAATGTCTAGACCCAGTCTTAGAACAAATCCAGTCTCTAAAGGAGCACTCTTCTGTTGCAATAAAAGGAAGAGTCAAACTTCAACAAAAGTCACCATCGGGAGCAGAAATTGTACCTACCGAGATAAAGGTATTCTCACATGCAAGAAGCGCCGCCCCTTTTATGATTCAAGGAAAGAGGAATTCAATAGGCCTGGATACACGTTTGGATTTCAGAGCATTAGATCTTCGTCGCAACATTTTACAGACCATTTTTCATATTAGGCACACTATGTTGAATTCAATCAGGGGATTCCTTGGTAAGGAAGGATTCACGGAAGTCAATACCCCAAAAATGATAGCAACTTCAACTGAAGGTGGAGCAGCTTTATTTCCAATATTCTACTATGACAGAGAAGCATTTCTTGCTCAAAGTCCTCAGTTATACAAGGAGCAGCTCACCATGTCTTTTGAGAATGTTTTCGAAATCGGTCCAATTTTCAGAGCCGAGCCGTCGCGCACAAATCGACATCTTTCGGAGGCTATTTCAATTGATACTGAGATGGCATTTGCTGATTATAGTGACGCAATGCGATTACTGGAAAATCTGCTCCTTCATGTTATTGATTCAATTAAAAGCATAAACAAGGATGAGTTAAGTTCTTCAGGACTACAGCTACCCGATCTCAAAATTCCTCTTCCAAGATATTCATATGATCAGATAATCCAAACTCTCCACGAAAGCGGTGAAAATGCCAGATACGGTGATGATCTGTCGCCGCAGGCGTTAAAATTAGGTTCTTCAAATATGGCCCTAGAGGGTTTTTATTTTATTACTGACTGGCCTGCATCCATTAAACCATTCTATGTCAAACCTGATTCGAAATTTGAAGCCAAGTCTGAATCATTTGACCTAATGTTTAGAACGTTGGAAATATCATCAGGTAGCACTAGAATAAATAGAAAGTCAGAACTAATTGATAGAATGAAAAAACAAGGCCTAAATATACAAAAATTTGATTACCACCTTAAAGTGTTTGATTACGGAATACCTCCACATGCAGGATTCGGAGTTGGCCTGGAAAGGTTTCTGATGGCTATCACCGGCTTAGAAAATATAAGAGATGCATCTTTATATCCACGAGATATTGATAGGTTGGCTCCGTGACCTTCAGGTTAGTAGAGATGAAACTTGGTAACCATAGAACACGTAAAACACCTCGCATGGCTATCTAGGCTAGATTTGAGTAAAGAAGAATTGGAAAAATATCATATTGAAATTGAAAAAATAATTGAATATTTAGACAGACTGGATAGTATAGCCTTATCCGAAGTTGAGCCTAGGTATTATGAGAAGAGTGTTTCAGAATTCAGAAGCGATGAAGTACATGAAACAAGAACTGACTTGTCAAAGACTACAAAGAACGTAAAGGATGGATATGTGAAAGCTCCGAGGATGAGGTAATATGAACGACCTGCTGTCACTTAGTGCAGAGCAGGTTTCATCCGGAGCTAGAAACGGAGACTTTACGATCGAGGACTACGTTTTTCAACTCCTAGAGCGAATAAATGCCATTGATAAGGAAATTAATGCATTTATTACGATAAATGAAAAAGCCCTAGAATCTGCCAGAAAGATAGATACTAAAATAAAACGCCAAGAGACATTGGGACCTCTCGCTGGTGTTGTAGTAGGCGTCAAGGACAACATATGCACTAAAGATATCAGAACAACATGTGCATCACAATTGCTACGTGAATATAGACCTCCTTATGATGCCACAGTGATAAGTCGTCTTAAAGAGCGTGACGCTATTATAATTGGAAAACTAAACCTGGACGAATTTGCAATGGGATCAACGACAGAATTTGGAAGCTTCGGGCCAACTCATAATCCCTGGGATCCAGATTATGTAGTAGGAGGCTCTTCAGGTGGGAGCGCTGCTAGCGTTGCTGCGTCGGAATGCGCCGTTTCCCTAGGTTCAGATACTGGGGGCTCCATTAGGTGCCCAGCAAGCTTCTGTTCTGTGGTAGGTTTTAAACCTACTTATGGATCAGTTAGTAGATTTGGTTTGATATCATATTCGAATAGTTTAGAACAAATAGGTCCTCTTGCAAGAACAGTCTCAGACATAGTAATGATGATGAACGCAATCTCAGGATACGACGAAAATGATAACACTACTCGTTTTGAAAAAAAGGACGAGTTCAGTGATGCTTCTGACCTCAAACGACCTGTGCGACTTGGGTTAGTAAAAGAATTGATTGAAGGCTCGGATCCTGCTATATCTGGGATTGTCTATTCAGCGATGGACCTGCTCTCTTCCATTGGCTTCAAATGGGAAGAGGTTTCCTTAAAGTCGATTGATTACTCCCTAGCGTCGTACTATACCATTGCAATGGCTGAAGCGTCCAGTAATCTAGCAAGATATGATAATTTGAGGTACGGATTTGATTGCCAGCCAGAAGGCTACGAATGGAATTCTTATTTTTCAAAAATCAGAAATAATTTTGGGGAAGTGGTGAAAAAAAGAATAATGATAGGATCCCACGTGTTACTCTCAGGCTACTATTCAAAATACTACCTCAAAGCACAAAAGATCAGATCTATTTTGAGGCAGGAAGTCAAGAAGATATTCAAACATATTGACGTTATGATTTCACCAACGATGCCAGTACTCCCATTTAAGCTGGGAGAAGGCGTAGACGATCCACTAAAGAGATATCTTATAGATGCAAATACAGTTATTGCTAACCTCGTTGGGGCACCTGCAATATCCATTCCGGCTGGATTTAGTGGCAATCTCCCTATAGGACTTCAACTTATGACTGATGAAATGCAAGACCAATTACTTCTTAGTGTTTCGAAAACTTATGAAAAATTAGCAGGTATAAAAAGGAAGCCAGATTTGGTATGACTGGCGTTGTAAAGATAGGCGTTGAAATACATTGTCAGCTAACTGGACTAAAAACTAAGCTGTTTTGCAAATGTAAAGGGGATTATAGAAACGATCCTCCAAATAGAAATGTTTGTCCGATTTGCACTGGCCAGCCTGGGACACTGCCACTATTAAATAGCAAGGCAATAGATCATTCATGTATGATTGCGCTTGCTATGAGTTGTACTATTCCATCGGAAATGGGATTCTATCGAAAGAATTATTTCTATCCTGATTTGCCTAAAAACTATCAGATTACTCAATATGATTCTGGTGGCATGAGTAGTGTTGGTTCCAACGGGAAACTTGAATTTGGAAAAGAATATGCACGAATTCGTAGAATCCAGTTGGAGGAAGATCCAGGCCGACTGATATACGAAGGTGGTGATATGGATACAAGTTTCTATACCCTAGTTGACTATAATCGTGCGGGAACCGCGCTAGTCGAAATTGTTACTGAACCCGATTTTAAAGATGCAGTTACTGTCAGGGCATTTCTTAACAAGCTTACATCGATTCTAGAACATCTAGGAGTCTGCAATACAAAACTTGAGGGCTCTGTACGATGTGACGCAAATATCTCCATTGACAACGGGAAGAGAGTTGAAATCAAAAATGTTGGTTCATTCCGGGAAGTAGAGAAGGCGTTAAATTTTGAGATTACTCGACAAGAATCACTTTCATCACGCAATATTGAGATAAAATCCGAGACTCGACATTGGGACAATGAACGAAAGGTAACGAAACAATCTAGAGCTAAAGAAGAAGAAGAAGATTACAAATATTTTCTTGAGCCGGATATACCTATAGTTCTCCTTGACAAGAGATATCTAGGTTCGATTCAACAGATAATGCCGGAATTGCCTGACAGGAGAAGGATTAGATTTGTCGAAGAATATCAACTATCTGATCACGTGTCACAGGTTCTGATAAATAACAAAGAGATGGCTGATTTTTTTGAAGCAGCAGTTCAGATATATTTTTCCCCAAAAGAAATATCAAACTGGTTGGTCTCCGATATGATGAGCTACGTTGGGATCTCTAGGAATGACGAAAACGTACTAACAGATCTTAGAATAGGACCTAGGCATATCGCAGATTTAGCAAAACTAGTAGATGAGAACTTGATCAGTAGACACACCGCAAAATCGATGCTGAATCGAATCATGAGGACAGGTGAGATGCCATCTCAGATTGTCAATCAATCGAACTCGTCAAAGATAATCGATGAAAAGATTCTTACAAAGGCCATAGAAGATGCATTCGATTCGGAAAGAGCTGCGGTAATCGATGCTAGTTCAAACCCCGGTGTTGTAAATTTTCTCCTGGGAAAGGTTCTAAAGCTGACCGAAGGCAGGGCTGACCCAAAAATCGCTCTTTCCCTAATTAGAGATAAGCTAAATAAAATTGACTGACACAACGGCTATTTTTTAATCCTACTTGGAGCAACTACGTATGTCGGATTACTTCTAAAATATAGTAACTCAGGCAATTTGAAACTTGTCATGTATCGAATGCCACATGATCTGAATCACAGATGTATGAATTAGATACTTTGCGTCTGTAGTTGTACTCTATTCGATCCAAGCTGCCTAGATAGAAATGTTCGAAGAGATCATAATCTGATAAACTGACAAAAAGCAAAGAAAAGCACTTCACAAAGGTTAGATTTCTAGGACTGGGTGTTCAGCTTGGAGTTATGGCCGATTCTTTGATTTAATTTTTGATGCGGCCTCTTTTAGAGTTTCAGCTGTATTTGGAGCAGATTCAGTTGCTTGCCGCGCAACATCTCTTACCACATCAACAGTCTCTCGCGCAGCATTAGTTGTCTCTTCGATCGCACTAGCTGTCTTAACTATAACGCCATTATCTTTCAATTCCTTGGTCGCAGAATTGACCTCCCTAGTTATTTCTCTAGCTGCAATGGTTGCTTCGTGGACTGCCTGAGTCAATTCATCAATGGCACCACTCTGACGCAGGATTCTTACTGTATCTCTAATTCGCGCAGATGTATCCTTAATATTTTTAGCAACATTTTTTATTGATTCTATGGTTCTTTGAGTGTCGGGATCTACCGATACCTCCGAATCCAGTGAAGTAGATTTGCTATTCATATTATCATCTATATTTGATGGCATTGGATTATATATAGCACTATAGTATAAAAGCGATAAATCGTTCCAATAAGCACTTGTGTTCGAATATGTTTTACGCGGAGTACATCATCGCTTTATATGATTTTAAGTTGCTTATTCTGAAAACAATTGTAATGACATTGTGCAAGTCAAAGTTTCAATTTTCCATATTCTGTACTAAACCATCACAAAAGCGCTTAGATTTGACAAGATCAGTTATATGACATCGCAATATAATTAGTATTTGCTAGATTTTAAATCTTGAGGTGGCTGAGATTGGCTAGCGGGGCGGATGGAGTTTTTCAAATCATGGATTGTCCTCTTAAGATCGTGGACATCCTTCAAAATAGAATTGAACTCGTCTCTAGTGGGAAGGTTCAACATTTTGAGATTTCTTTCCATAATTGAATCTTGGAGTAATTTGAGTAACTCAGATTGGTTGATGAAAAGTCTATTCCACAGTTCTGCAAACTCTTTAGATTCAAACAGCCGAGTGAAACACTCCTCAAATGCATCAATGATTATCTTTCTAAGTTCTTCAAAATCTTCTTTGGTTTCGTACTGTTTTTTCGGCGATTTTTTGTAGACCAGATTAATGGCATCCAAACTAGCTTTGTTAGTCTTTATTAGAAAGTCATTTATGTCACCCTGTAATTTTGTGCTCTTCTCAGCAATTTTTAGAACATCTTCGAAAGCCAAGAAGAAGCCCTGAGTATATGCATGGAAGGGACCGACAGTTGGCGATTTTAGGAATTTCAACCAACTCTGATATGAACTAGTTAGGATTTGGTTCTCAGATTCTATTTGATCTTTATTGTCATTGGCTATATCATCAAATCGGACAATGACTTCGTCTGATACAGATTCATTTTCATTTTCTTTCTCCTTTTGGCCACTTAGGTCGAACTTATCCGCTTTCATAGCATTCCTGATGACTTATCTATTAAATGTGTTTTCAGCAGTAATGTATCTCGAAATCGCCTGGCTGTTCAGAAGTCCATACTCCAGAACAGCAGCAATATGATCAATAAGTGACACCGTAACGAATCAAAGTGACTTACAATGATAAACTAGTCGGGCTTGATTGTTCAAAAAATGCCGCCCGATTGGTCCATAAATGAACTATGACTGTTTAACTTGGTTGAGAAAATCAAGTATTGAGATTGAAGAGGTACAAGACATATATGCAAGACGTCCGGATTTATTAAAGATTGTGTCTCCCATCCGAATTGCCATTATTGCAGTAGGCATAAACATCCCTCTAATGATACTCCTTTTTTACTTGATAGTCCTTAGAACCTGGCATTTGGGACAGCAACCGTACACCAATTTATTGATGTTTTTGGGATTTATAACATTATCTTTCGGAGTAGGGCTTATGACAGTAGCATTCGAAGTCCGAAAACAGAATCAGAGGCAAAAAAATAGATCAATTTGACCAGCCTAGCAACTCTAAGCAAAGAATTCGACACGTAAGTCAAGAATTCCTGACCCCTTCAAGATGATCAATGCTTTTATCTACAATTCTCAAGTTAAAAAAATAGGCAATAATAACTTATCCATAACCAGAATACTTAGCTCGCAAGTTATCCCGTAATTGTAGGCCGAGGTTCTTAGAGATTTGTTTTTGAGCTGCATCAATCCCCGCGTGATTACTTTCCGTAAATACCAGCGGACCATAAACATAGTTTTTCCCTGTTTCAGGCCTAACGGTCTCCAGAGAGCTAAGTATGGAATTCATGGTGTCACGACTCGCAATGGTATCATTCATTGAGTGATGATCTTGACTTAATTTATCTAACAGGTTCATAATAACTGGCGGATCAAAAGTTCGGTAGCCAAAAGGAATAGTGGAATATCCTAAGCGCTTATCGAATTTAACCGAGTCAATATCTACTTTTGTTCCAAGCACAGTCGGCATCGGCTTGTAAATTGAATCGATTTTGAGTTGCCAGACCTCATCTCGATTCGAAACCGTAGCGTCAAAGAATCCATCATCAAATGATGACTTTGAGATAATGAATTTCCAGTCTCTTGGATTATTGGCGTATCTTTCAAAGAGGTATTTCGCAAGTACTTTGTCCTTTAGAATTTCCATGCTTCAAACATCAGTTACAGACTGATGATAATATGAAGTTTTGCAGAAATGTGCATCTAACACGCTTAGCAAGGATATGAAGATCTCTTCAAACGTAGAAGTACTTAAGTCAGTTGACAGAGCCGTATTGTCACGATTGGCTTTTAATATTGTCCTCAATCGACGATCGAGTTTTTGATATCAGAGATGTTTTTACATAGAATAATGGAGTATACAGACCTAGACATCACACAAAAGCAGCTATTTTGTAGGCTGGTCACGACGACCTATCTAGTCAAATCATTGAATACCGAATAGAGATGATACAAGGCTAGCCAATTATTGTGATATCTATGTCCTACCTACCGTGGGTTCGGTCACAATATATGCGGATCTCTAAAGTGTTTTTGATAGGTCTATTACACTCGAGTACTGCACTTAATGGGTGATTAAGCTTCGCATTATTTCAAATAAGGTAGCAATTCAAAATTCTAGCGAGTTAAGTAGTACATGCC
>DATBGR010000483.1:0-7407 GCA_036557905.1 Nitrososphaeraceae archaeon
TTAGTTCAATAAAATTTTGTATTTAATATCTGCCACACATAGTAATTAAAAGTTAAAGAGTAGTAAGCTGAAATATGTGTTTAGATCTCAGGTACCAATTCGAAGACAGCAATAAAGTAAAACTACAATCACCTGAAATTATTGCTATTATTGTCACTCCGCCTGTATTGAGGCCTACCATATCTACCACTACTATTGCCATAACTACGACTACCATAGGATCTGTTGGAGTTGTTACCATAGCCTCGCCTGTATTGAGGCCTACCATATCCACCACTACTATTGCCATAACTACGACTACCATAGGATCTGTTGGAGTTGTTACCATAGCCTCGCCTGTATTGAGGCCTACGGTAAGAGTTTTGAGAAATCGGAATTTTGATGCCCATTTCATCATTGAGCTTTCGGATAGGATGTTCAGTTTGATTCAGTATTCTAGAAAAGTCATCAACTCTATCATGAGAGACTAGAGATATCGCTCTCCCGGTTCCTCCCGCCCTAGCAGTCCTTCCTATCCTATGGAAATATATCAAGGGATCTCCAGGAACATCGTAATTAATCACATGACCCACTGCTGGGACATCGATTCCCCTTGCTGCAATGTCAGTAGCAACAAGAATATCATCTGTCCCATTTTTGAACCGGTACATTGCGTTGTCTCTTTGTTTCTGAGAAAGATCTCCGTGGATTGTTACTGCATTAAATCCAGTGTGCTTCAGTTCCCCGGCAAGTCTGTGTGTTCTCTGTTTAGTAGCTGCAAAAACTATCGTCTGTTTTTTATCCCTATTTTTAATAAAATCGCATAGATGTTTGAATTTTTCCTTCTCCTCCACAATGAGATATGATTGATCTATCGTTTCCAAGCTTAGCTCTTCTTCGTTAAGTCTTATCTCTCGAACATCTTTCATATATTCTTGGGCCAAACGGGATATTTCTGGCGGCATAGTAGCGGAAAACAAACAAGTTTGTCTGTCCTCGTTAACGTAGAAGAGTATGAATTTGATATCATCTATAAAACCCATATCTAGCATTCTATCTGCTTCATCCAACACCACAAACTTCACGTGGTCCAAGTGAATTGAGCCCCTCTTGACGTGATCTATCAGTCTTCCAGGTGTTGCTACTACTATTTGGGCCCCTTTTCGCAATTGGTCATGTTGTATGCCAATACTCTGACCGCCATAAACCGATACTGTTCTAACATGAATGTATCTAGCGAATTTATTAATCTCATTCGTTACCTGCATAGCCAATTCCCTAGTTGGGACCAATATCAAAACCTGAATCGGTCCGTTAGGTTTTAACTTCGTTAATAATGGTAACGAAAAAGCAGCTGTCTTACCTGTGCCTGTATGCGCCTGCCCGATGACATCTACACCCTTCAAAATATATGGTATAGCTGCTTCTTGTATCGGAAAAGGCATTTTTAAACCATTTTCTTCAAGTGCCTTCACTATTCCAGCACTAATTCCTAATTCTTTAAATGTTGGTGTCAACTTTTTATTCACTTTCAATATTACAAAAGCTACGGAAGAATTTAGATCTTATTTTAAATCTGCCGTCAACCTCTTGCTTATATGTAGTATCATATACATAGATATAAGGTATGCGATATATAGCTTCGATCGTATACTTTATAATGTTTTGCTGGATATTTTGGAAATGTCAAACATAATTACATCCAAATCACTAAATTTCTCCTCAATTACAGATGATACTAATATTTCATTATTTTGACTGGTTGGATCTAGATGAAGCACCATGTGACCGATATGAATTTAGATAGAAGTAGTAAACTGGAAGATTTATCTTTTACGTAGTACTTTTTCAGGCTCATTCAAAAAGATATAGAATTAACTGAATTTTGAAGCCTTCAATTTGAAATTGAGGCGTCTAGCAAAGCCACATCCTGATCCAGTTTTCAAATCAACTTACGTTACCTAGGCAAGTTGTTATCCAAAACACTAATAGCAACGAGAAGTCAACTAATTATTAACCTTATTATGATTCGAGAAGACAAACTTCAGGAGAAGAAGCTGAGAGGTTCTGGCGGCTACACAATAGCGAATGTCACGGACGAAGAGCAGAGAAGTGGAAATCTAGGCGGACCAGAATTATTTCTGGCAGGAGTCGGAAGGTTACAGGAGGAGCGCTTTTCTAAATATTATTGTAATAAATGTGAAAAAGAGTATGATGGATCGCCAAAAATTAGCTACGAAAATCCGAATGAGCAACTCGGGGAAGGTGTAACACTGATTGAGAAAGGTGAATACAAATGCGGTGAATGTAATAGCACAATTGCACAATATCGAAAATTCGGAAATGATTCAACACCTCAGAATCAAATGCAAATCGGGGCCTCCAATAAAGTTGATGAAGGTACTTCTGCGATTCCTAAGAATGAATCATATAAATTAGGAGAAAATCGCGATGACATTAATCCATCAATTATTCCAACTAGATCTTTAATAAGACAAGGTGAATTCTTTCCTATCAAATTACTGATAGGAATGCCTGCTTATGATAGTAGTGCAATGTTAATAGGCAAAGTTCAGGAGGTCGGACTTCGAAAATCAAGAAATGGAAATATAAAAATAAATGTCAAGATCACTGAGGTTAGTAATGAAGATCCTCATGGTGCCAATGCAAATACCATAGATGTATCTTGGGAAGATATTTCGAAAATTGGTGACATTATTCTGGTGAACACTGAAACACAATCGACTCGCTCCAACGTAGAATCCAGTCCCGGTTCTGCGAAGTGTCATTCCTGCGGGTATAAGAACAATCCAAATGCGATCTATTGCGAGGATTGTGGGTCAAAATTATAGTTATAACCTATTGCTTCACTAATTTTGCTTCAGCTGTGAAGTAGTACAGGTCGTCGACGAATAGGGAGATTAGCGATGATGTTATTGTCAATTAAATAGTTCAATTCATGATTCTAATTTTGAATTTTTAATGCCCCAATTTAAAAGTATGTTATTATTTAACGATAATCTAGATTGAGCGTCTTATAATAATAAATAATTATGAATTTTGATAATCCTGGATAGATCCAATTTTGAATACTAATTGTACTATCAATTGCCCTATGAGGCAGCGATAAATTAATGGTCATGTTAAGCTTTTGTCTCAAATTTGAGACTTTCTACATAAGAAGAGACCTACCGGGCAGTATCTAATTATAATATATGAAAGATTGAAGCAAATGTGAAATTAATGGCTTCATGTATGTCCTCAAGGATACGGAGTAGGCGATTCTTTTCTATGAACTTCGGGATTTCTTTATAGAAACGATTTAGCTTAAATACACGAAAATTTATCAAATATGTTTGATTCTATAATACTGTAATCATAGGAATATTTTTTCATTTATATTGATGGTACATTCTATTATAACAACATACTCCAAGTAAAGTACTCCTGTATATCAAGTATTATTAGAATACTTACAACTCAAGTGTAGAACACATTATAAATTTTTTTAGAATTCTTAAATATATCTGGGATAATATCATAGGTAAGTGATCGGATATGACAACTTGTTTAACATACTATGTCGGAGAACAATTTAGGATTGCCATCTTGTAGTGAGCGAAATTTGGCACTTTTAATATCAAGTATTGTCATAGAGAACATTATTTTTGGTCATTCTGGCATATTATTTATGATCCAAGGATTGATATAATTGAGTTTTACTTCGATTCAAGCAAGGAAAACACATCTTGGGATAACTAGTTATTCGTGTTCGTTGTGTGGTTCGCAAAATCACATATCGCTTCGACGAATCGCACTTGATAACAATACTTGTATCCAGGAAGCGAAGTGTCAGATTTGTAACTATGAATGGTTGGAATCCTGGTCGCACACGCATATTAGAGACTAAAGTGTTTATTGGCAAATAGGTTCTCTTTAGAATTCTGAAAGATTGAACAATATAGAGCATTTTGGATATTAATTCTTAATGGCCCTCCATGAAACCGATGCTAACCCCTACCTATGCTAAATTAGTAGTAAAAAAATTAAACAATACTGGAAGATCTTCAATTCTCACTCATTCAACTAAAAAGATACACGGAATTTGTGAATCATATGAGCCAGTTTTACCATAATGTTATGATAATATTAAACTGGGATTATGCAGAGCATTAAATTCCTCTTTTTAGTGGTTATTATGATAAGATGAACTCAAGACAAATTAAACACAACCGTAGAGCCAGCCTAACCTCAGAAGAAATGTACTACAATAGATAATTATATTTTTATAGCAACACAATGGATATATTGTTGGTGATTTTGGTTATCTAACTACGTAGTAGCTTACGATTCAAATTGTAATCCTTGCCGCAGGTTCAAGTCCATAATTGATATTCTTGATGTATATCAAAATATAGAATTCATATCACTTACCAAAGCAGACGAAAATGGACTTCTTGACCTGATCCCAGAGTCAGTAAGATTCAAATCCTTTCATTTGCTGAGCCCTAATGGCAAGATATCAAGTGGGCCAGAGGCCTTACTTGATTTGGTAAGAATTCTACCTCTAGGACATGCATTTTCAAGGTTCATCATATTAGTACCTGCCGGAAAACAAATTACAAAAGCAATTTATCTAATGTTCTCGAGATTGCATGATAAAGGGTCGTGTAACATGGCGAACATTAATCATGCAAATAATGCGACAAAATTGCAATGATAGTGTACAAATCAATAGTATGCTTAGGTCGAGATATTGCATGATAAGTTGTAGTAAAATCTAGTTTAGAACTGCTTTCTAATGAGGATATTGATGTTGAGCAGATCGTTCGTGAATCGACGTTAGTTTTGAATCATTCGGAAATTAACGTATTACAATGATCTTTGTAATACATTATTTAATATTGGCATTTTACGGATTGATGGCCTACTCGAATTTTATGGTGAATTTTCTTCAGGCATTAGGAGATTCATTCTACTTGACATTTACTGATACGCTTTCTAAAAATAGGGATTTGAGAAAATTAACCATATCTGGATAGACCCTGCTTTTCACTGCGAATTTGGATGTGACTTCTGATGAGTTCTCAAGATTCATCGGCACTAACGCTCAATCTTTCTAAGGATGACCGAATTCTTTAGCCTTTGAGATTTGAGTAGACGTTCCGCAATAATCATAAAAAATAATTTAAGGAGTACTCAAAGAAGAGGACACTTTGTAAACTGTTCCATCATAACCAAGAATATATAGATAACCATCAGGACTGACCTGAATATCTGTAACAAGGCCAAATCCCTTGCCCAATATAATACCGTCTTGCTGAGATGGTCCTGGGCCTTTTGTAGCCCCCTCCTCATTGGTACCACTTAATATGAATCCAGTCCTCTGTCCATTTAACTTAAAGTTATACAAATTTCCAGTTAAAACGTCGCCTACAAACAAAGTGTTTTGGTATTGCTTGCCTAGTTTACTAGAATTTAGAAATTTTAGAGCAGTGGGCGCGACTGGGGGATTCCAAACGAATTTAGGATCGCTATAAACACCTTTTCCACTAAGGTTAACTAGATCTTTACTAGGATCTGCCTTTCCAGCAAGTTGATCCCTTGCATAGCCTTGAATTTTAATCCATCCACTATTGAATCCTGGCTTGACTTGGTTGATTTCATCACCAAAAGAAGGACCATTCTCAGTGTCCCAGAGTGTTCCTGTAACAGGATCAAAGTCTATGCCGAAGCTATTCCGAATCCCATAAGCATAATAAATATTTAATGGCGCTGTTGTACCCAATGGTGGATTTGGTGGTATGTGGCCATCTTGTGTTATCCTCAGTATGCCTCCTGTGCCGTCAAATGCAGGTCCATCTATAACATTTTGAGCTTGACCCCTATGATCGCCAACATCGCCGATAATCGCATATACATTGTGGTCCGGACCGATCACTAGTTTTCCTCCATTGTGATTTCCCTCCCCACCGGGACCTGGAGTGCCTGGCAAATCCAACAGCAGTTTAGGATTGACTAACTGTTGATTATTGTCTGACAATTCATATCTATAAACTCTATTACCTATCACTGCGCCATCGTTGCCAGCCTCAGTATAATATAAGAATACGTAGGTGGGCAGGTGGTTACTTGTACTCTTCTGCACAGCGATTCCTAACAGGCCACGTTCAACTTGAGCAGCAACGTTGACATGAAGTAAAGGGGTTTCTTGCATTTTGCCATTTATGATTCTAATAACATTTCCAGTCTTCTTTTCTACAACCAAAAAATCATCTGCGCCCAAAAATGCCATGCTGGTTGGAATATGAAGCCCACTGAAAATAGCCTGGGCCTTCAGGTTAGGATCATTAAAAGTAGGTCCTCCTGAGGTCGGAGTAGCTTTGACGTATGCCGCTGCAGCATGTTCATGAAAGGTAAATGGAAGAAATGAACTACTCACTAGGAGAAATATTGTTGTTATTGCTACAGCTACATGCAATCCAACATTGTATTGATTGAATAAGGGATATCTTCCAATAATCATTCCAAGATTACCCTCTCCTTAGATATAAAAATCTTTTTTGACCTGTATTTCAAAAGTATCGGCTTAGATATTTTGCTATCCGGGTTTAAAACCCATACTGCAATGGCTAGAAGAGGATCTTGGGCCTTAATATAAATAGATCATCTGCCATCTTCATGACATGCCAATCATTGCGATTTCATTATACCCTGGTAGAACTAGGGAGCAAAAGGATGAATTTGCTAGGGCTATAACTGATGCTGCAGTACAAATACTAAAAACTAAACCTGAACACATAATTATTACATATGATGAAAGGCCAAAGGAAGGATGGTACTTGGCAGGAAATCCACTAGGATAGGATCTTACGATAGAGAACGAAATGTTCTCCAGATAATGCATACTTTTTACATAAAGTTTTTCCCGATTTAACAAAAGTGAGTTGCTGGGTTCACTACTATATGTTATGCTATCGTGGTTGAATCTGCAGTCTCATGTGTTAATGTGCTAGTATAATATCAAAACAACAGAATACAAGTGCTGGCATGAAAGAAAAATCACATTTACGAATGCAACGAACCATTAATTACAATTAGTGCACGTCAGTTTATACCATTGAACAAGCGTTACTTTGAATATTCTTAATTAGTACAGTCCTCAAGAGCTAATGGTATGTATCATGACTTTTTGTCAACTTTTCAGCAATTATCATCGCCCCTAGCACCCTTTGATCAATTGTTCTTTCATGTGTCTGCTCCATCCTCGTCAGACACTCTAATTCAAGATTTTGCAGCAATAATGATTGTAGCTGCAATAATGCTTGTGATAACTCACAGATTAAAGCAACCTATGGTAATTGGTTATTTACTCGCGGGTATGATAATTGGTCCCTATACACCGCCATTTCGATTAATACAGAACGT
>DATBGR010000484.1:0-3346 GCA_036557905.1 Nitrososphaeraceae archaeon
TCTATTAAACCAGAATGAAATAAATGAAACAAATATTCTTTGAACATGGTATGAGTAATATTTGCTTTAGTTAAGATTTCTACCTGTTTTACTTCGTTACCATTGGCAATCTCTAGGATTGATGTAATTATTTCAATCCTATTTCGATAGTAGATCGGATTCATATCACAATTAGAATCTTACCAACAATTATACTAATTCTAGTCTTGTAAAGAACATGTTTGATTTATCACAATTGCTGCTGTTAAATTAATTAGAATTGTTAACAAATAGATGTAGCATCCACAGGAGTATTTTGAGAAGTTCAAGTTAAAACAAAATTAAGAACTATACTACGTTATTGTTTGATTATTTCCTAACTTGATCATCCCAGATGTGTATTGCTAGGGATATCATCTGCCTTCAAATGCTGGTGAGAACACATATACCTTAGAAAGATAAACAACATTTTCAGAATATATGCAATTAGAAAATCGATGAAAGAAATTATGCTTAAATTGCAAAAACTATCTGAAAGATACCAGCTTCTGGATTTAACAAATCTGAAAACAGATCATCATAATTATGATTGTAAAGTGTTGTGAAATGCAAATCTAACTTTACTTGGTTTTGTAAGGCTAAAAATACTCATTGTTTCCAACTTGATTTATACAAGGCTTTTAATTTTATATGTAATAGATAAATGACCAAATGCAATATCCATTCAGACTTTTTTGATGATGAATGCGATGAATGTAAGAAAGAGTATCATGAGATGAAGGGTCTTATTGATACTTCTGATGGTGTTAGTTATAGAGAAATCGATGAAAAACATCAAATAAAAAAATATAAAGAATTTACCGAAGAACGTGCAAAACAATTGTACGAGGAATTATTAATTCAATATGTCAAAGGTTCGTGTAATGAGGTAGAAGCAGCCGAAAAGGCAAGGGCGATCATTAGAAAACAATGTAGTATAAGAGGAATCCCTTTCTGGTCGTGGACCTAGATTGCAAACGATAAAACCAGTACAAATGCACACCTACGCTATCTGGATATTGAATTTAATAAATTAACCATGTTCGATTTTAAAGACAATAGTTTGTATACAGTATTTCTGAGAAACTGGTGTAGTAAATAATATAAGCAGTTCCAATTAACTGGATGTTTGGACTGGGCAATTAGATCTTTATGATATACTATGAAATATTTCTACTTATCAGGCATATGCATAAACATAACTATCGTGATAATTAATCTTCAGTTATATTTCTAAGCAAATTAACCAAATATTACATATATCACAATATCTAATTAACATTTGATATTATCGATAATATTATGATGTCAATAGCGGATGAACTAAAACTCATAGCAAGGGGCGAAATACTTTCTGATGAATGGGACAGGGAAGTATATTCTGTCGACGCTAGTCATTATTCAATTAAACCATCTGTAATATTATTCCCCTTAGACGAGCATGATCTTGCAGAAATTTGTCGATACGGATATTCAAAAAATGTATCTATAACTGCAAGAGGAGCAGGAACGGGACTATTAGGGCAATCACTTAACGATAACATAATTATTGATTTTACAAAACATATGAACAAAATTTTGGAAATTGAATCGGATCATATAATTGTACAGCCTGGAATAGTCAAGGGTGTACTGGACAAAGAACTGAGGAAAAAGGGCAAATTCCTACCTCCTGATCCAGCAAGTAGCAATTATTGTACTATTGGCGGCATGATTGCTAATAATTCAAGTGGTGTTCATACATTAGGATATGGCAGCACGATTGATTATTTAGATACTATCAATGTAGTATACTCTGATGGTAATCTCACGACTATTGGTAGTGGCAATTCAAATACAACTACAAACATCAATTATGACAAAAGATACACAAATGATGACAAGGATGACAAGATAGTGAAATTGTATAGATTACTATCATTACATAGTAATATTGAACTAATCAAAAATAAATATCCAACTGTTACAAAGAATTCATGTGGCTATCGTCTTGACGAAGTAATCAAAGATAATAACTTCTCTGCATATAAGCTATTTGCGGCTTCTGAGGGAACATTAGGACTAGTAACTTCGGCAAAACTGAGGATTGTAAACATTCCTCTTTATAGAACCACAATTGTGTTAGGTTTTAATGATTTATTATCTGCAATGAGAGCTGTTCCATTCATCTTGAAATTCTCCCCAGTTGCGCTAGAAATGATGGATGAGACCGTATTACAGAATTTTCAGGAATCAGATTGCAAAGTGAAGAATAAAGGAGACATGCACCGAGGTAATGGTTGTCTATTATATGTAGAATTCGCCGGAGACAATCTTATCGATGTCGAACAGAAATTTGCGGGTTGTAAGGAAAAACTATCATCCATATCTTCAGTGATAGAGAGCGTCTCGGATGAACAAAGCTCAGTCCGAATATGGAGAGCGCGGAAAAATGCATTAAATAATATCACTAAGCTGACTGTAGGCAGCAGAAAACCCTTGGGCCTTATAGAAGATACAGTAGTCTCTCCGAACATCCTTTGTGACTATGCCCAGTTTATTTTACAAAAATACATTGAAAACAAACTAGATTATGTAATATACGGTCATGCAGGTAATGGAAATCTGCACACAAGACCAATGATAAACATAGATTCCCAAAATGAGATCAGATTATATGATCATCTAGCAGAGGAAGTTTTTACAAAAGCTATCAGTAATGGGGGGACTATAACTGGGGAACATGGTGATGGAATTGCCAGAACTAAATATATTGAATTCATGTATGGTTCCCAAATAGCTTCAATTTTTCAGCAAGTCAAGAAAATATTCGATCCTAAATTTATTATGAATCCTGGTAAAAAAGTTGTGAATCGATTTTAATCCGACTCTAGTAAGTAGGACAGATTTGTTCTTCTTATTGATAGACTAAGAAAACAAAGACAATACGAATCAGCTAGATTCACTATTACGAATTAATTCGTTCAATAGCATTATTCAGTACAAATCATACTTTGCTTTTTCGTAAGTTAATAGATAATGATCGTAAGAATGACATGAAAATCGGATTAACTACTACAAACAGATTGCACATAATGCTACAAAACAAAATATAATTAGACTTACGACAGAAGCTGAAAATGCGGGTTTAGATTCTCTAGTTTTAGAAAGATATAGATATAGAGTTGTAAAAGAAAGCTGTTGTAGTAGTATGGGTATTAATACTCATATTGCAGATTAACCCCTTTACTCAAATATTAATGATGCCCATGTGCATGTTGAGTAGATGTCTTTGCTATGTTCAAAAGTTCCGTGATATGATCAATGAGTCGCAGTTTCCAAATAATAA
>DATBGR010000485.1:0-3786 GCA_036557905.1 Nitrososphaeraceae archaeon
TATTCAAGGGTATTATGGCTACAGGTATTGAACATACAAACCCCACACATGGTACCCTCGCTGGAGCAATAGCCGATGAACGATTAATTCCTAATGTATCCAAAATTATCGGAGCTAGCAAATCAAATCATATAGGCATTCAATGTGGATTCGAAACTGGAAGTATTAGGCTGATCGGAAAATACGCAGACCGAAAATTAGCTCCATATAGACCAGCAGAATGGCACTGGGTTGTCAAGACCGGCGTAAAGACTCTCAACGAAAACCACTGGGTACCTGCTTTTACTATAATCATGGGTTTGAACAATGATGAGACTCCCGAAGATAGCTGGGAGACTGTTAGGCTCATCCATGAGCTAGAAACGGAACAACCAGAATCACGATTCACCGTCACTCCCCTTACCTTCGTGCCAATAGGACTCTTGGAGAAAGCCGAATTTTTTGATATTGGTAATACAATGGATGCTCCAAAGCTAGGAGTGATGTACAAGACGTGGCAACATAACTTTAAGCATGGAATACAAAAGTTCATGCGTAAGGTAGGTCGTGACAACCCTATAAAGAACATCTTCTTTGCAGCGCTGGCTAGATCCTTAGGTGGAGTACCTCTCAGCGCGATGGAAAGATATGCAAGGAAGAAAGGTCCAGAACACGAGCGAGTGATTGAAACTATTAAGCAAAAATATTGGTAGTAGTTATCTTACTACTGGCATCAATTTGCTTCATTGTTGAGGTGGGATGGACGCCGGACGCGCATCAAGTATCGCAGTCAAATCCATGATCTGTCCATTTCTATAAACAGTAAGTTTCACGGCTTGACCTACAGATTTTTGTGTTTCCATGTAATTAATGATATCATCGATACGTTTTACTTTGTGACCATCAACTGCCACAATTATATCTCCAACGTGTGGGTTTGAATTAACATCCTGACTGATTGCTTGAAGGCCTGCCTTCTCAGCTGGACTTCCTGCTTGTACGTAGCCAACCAGAACTCCCTTGTAGTTAATTGGTAAACCTGCACTTTGTGCGAATTCAGGAGTTATGCCACCACCAGATATCCCAAGCCAAGGATGGATATATGATCCTGTCTGCACAAGCTTCGGCACTATATGCGTTATTGCATTAGATGGAATTGCAAATCCTATGCCAGAGAACTGACCGGTAGATGAACTGATCGCAGTATTCATTCCCACCACTTGTCCTTGCATATTTAACAATGGACCCCCAGAATTACCAGGATTAATAGCAGCATCAGTCTGAATCCCATTCGGGATGGGAAATCGCGTATCTGGATTAGGCAACAAACGTCCTATTTGGCTTACAATTCCTGTCGTCATTGTATCACTAAGGCCAAATGGATTGCCGATAGCTATTACCTGCTGACCAACCTGCAGGATATTTGAATTTGCAATAATAAGCGGAACAACCTTTTCAATTGAGAAATTATCTATTATTTGTAATACTGCAAGATCGCCTGCGGGATCGGTACCTATTACCTTTGCGGTGTATGTATTTCCATCAACAAAGGTTACATCAACAATTTTAGCACCATTTACCACATGATCGTTAGTCACTATATGCCCTTGATCATCATACACAAATCCTGATCCCAATTTTGTAGATGGGCTTTGCAAATGGTTACCGTTTATGATAATTTGCAAATTGCCTGTGTTGTTTACTCTACTTGTTATCTGAACTACCGAGTTCTCGACTCTTTTAAAAATATCGGAAAGTGGCGTTGACGACGGTGATGCCGTTAGGTTTGCCAAACTTATATATTCGAAATGCGAATTTTGCATGATGTTTTTCCGAATAGGAAAGACCTGCAGCGCAGTATATGTACTGTGGCTGTGCATAAATACCGATACAGGGAATTCATGCCTCTCTTGAACCGTGAAGGCGATAATAACACGGCCCTCGGTGACAAGAGAGAAAAGAAGTCCTATACTGACACTGAATAGAATCATCACCTGTGTTTTGTTCATAGTGCCAATTTGCAACCAATGGAATGTTGGAGGGTTATAGATATTTTTCTACATTACAAGAATTAGGACATGAGGACACAAGATATCTTGTTGAAATTTGTCAACAGGGGCAAAATTATTTGACAATTAATGATATCTAACTTGTTATTATTTTCCCAAGTTACATGAATCAGTCGATTGGAGTTATGAAACACAGTTTGCATAAACAAATTAGAGAGCTATACTTAAAGAAAGAATCTCTAAAGACGCAAGTAGATAAGCTAGAGATCCAGTCGCAAATAAATGCGCTTTACGACAAGCTCGAAAACCTGAGTATAATCGATGACAATTAAGAGATCCACTTGATAGTAAATAAAGTTTGAGTACAAACCACCGTCACTATTTTTTAAATGTAAAAGACCGAAATTAAGGCCTCTACATTTTATAGCCATTTGGTGCAAGACAAGTCGACTTGAAGCTATTCATTTCACGTGATATTTATTAACAGCAATTATTTCCAATGGTATTATACTACCATTGTTTCAGATTGGTTAAGTTCACAGTTCAGAGACTTTTTATTATTTCGAAGTCTCTCTTTCTATCCAATCAATAAGGGAGGTCAGATCATTTACGACGTAGTCAGCACCTAAAGACTCCATTGGGCTTCGCAGTTCTGGTTTTGTAAATAACACTATCCTAACTTCGGCCTTTAGTTTCGCCTTGATTGCACTACTAGCTGAATACAAAAAACGCAGTGAGCCTTCTTCCGAGGAGTAAATGCATATTATCAATAAACCTTTGTTGTTATCCCAAAGCTTCACAATGTATCGTTGGAAATCAATATCAAAAAAAGGGTCTATGTGTTGTTCAACATTCCCGATATACAATGTTCTAAATCCCAAAATCTGCAATGCAAGGGCTCCAATTTTTGCATGATAGATACGGTCTTCGGATGCAGCCACGAAAAAACAAGAAGCGCTCCGTTTAATGTTGCCTGTTTGGATGGTAAACTTCAATAAGTCGATTAATTCTAGCATTAGATTTAACAAATGAATTCGTTCTGTCTTTCCCAGTCGCCCCCTATTGTATAATTCATTGACGGTGTTTACAGTAGGAACTACTATATCTGTTAAAATTTTTAATAGCTCGATATTTGAATTAATCACACTTACCAAAATGTTTCGGGCCTGGTTCCCGTCACCGAGCATTATCGCATTCATAAATTTTTGTTGGACTTCAAGGTAGTTCAGAGGAAATTCGTATTCTACCATCCCCGGTTCTACAAACCATACATTTACAGAACCAACTCTTTTTTTCTTGATTAATCTCATCGTCACTAGGATATTTAAATACTTGGTGAGTGTCATCCTATTAATGCCCGTTGTTGACGCAAGCTCGATACCAGATAAACCAGTAGCATTGTCTTGTAAGGAATTGATAATTTTACGTTTCACTTCATCCAGAGTGTAGCGTCTATACATCAACCCCTCAACCCCTCCGAAGGCTAAAAAATTTTGTTATCTTTTTTTTTTGGAAATTTGCGAGAACTGGATATGAGTTCTGTGAGGGCATTGAATGCTTTTCCAACATCAGTCATCTTGACTAATATGATGGTATCCGTATAACAACTGACAGTATCTTCGATATTAATATGTCTTCTAGCAAGCTGAATATAGAAAGCAATTGCGCAACCAGGAGTCTTAATAATTTGTTCCGGGCTGTGAACAATAATTGCGGCCAAATCATTTTCAACCTCTAATATGTTATAATTGGCGAATGTTCCTTTTACTTGAGCTAGTAAAGTGTCGTCAAAGACTAT
>DATBGR010000486.1:0-4234 GCA_036557905.1 Nitrososphaeraceae archaeon
AAATCATCGTAAATAGCGATGGTGCTGAATTCGAAACATTTGATTCTAAACCTGAATTTAATATTACCTGTATTGCCAATTCAGGGGGCGATAGTATAACGGCGTCAGAAGGAAGAGGTGTTACCGGTGGATGGAAGGACTTGTTTGAATTTTGTGACCATTTTCAATATGCTAGAATGGCTTCTGACAGAGCCATAAAATTGCTAGAGGCAAAGCATGTATTGGGCGAAAAAAGCACCGTTATACTTGACCCTGGGATGGTGGGACTCATTTCGCATGAGGCAATCGGACACATGGTTGAAGCCGATTTCGTGTTGTCTGGCTCGATTGTAAAGGATAAATTAGACTCTATTGTTGCAAGTGAAAAGGTAACGCTCATAGATAGTGGCCGATCTCCTTACTCTGACGGAGCTGCCGGCACTATGGCTGTAGATGATGAGGGCGTAATAGCTGGAGATGCGATCTTGATAGAAAACGGTATGCTCAAGTCGTTTTTACACAATAGGGAAACGGCATTTCTTTTTGATGTAGAACCTACAGGAAATGCTCGAGCTTTTGAATATACCGATGAGCCAATCATAAGGATGAGGAATACCTTTATCAAACCAGGAAACGATAAACTTGAAGATATCATTAAGGAAACAAAATACGGATATTTAGTCAAAGGCCCAAGAAATGGACAGGCTGATGCTAACGGAGAGTTTATGTTTGGTGCCCAGGAGTTGCATCTCATCGAAGGTGGCGAAATCAAATGCCTAAAACGGGGAGCAACCATATCTGGAAATGCATTCGATGTCCTAAAGTCAGTAGATATGGTCGGAAATGATTTCGCATATGGTATAGGAACGGGGTATTGCGGGAAATTCCAAGTAGCAAAGGTAGATGGAGGTGGGCCACACATCCGTTGCACAGCTACGGTTGGGAGTCTTGGGTGAACTGTCCGATGCTTGACAGTATTTGTGAATTTGCTGTGAAGGAGGCAGAAAAATCTGGAGCGACAGAAGCGGAGGCATATGCTATGACAAATCGCGAATCTGAGGTATCGATAGAGAACAATGATATAAAGCAAGCCAAATCGCATACCATTGCCGGTCTCGGCATTAGAATTTTCGTAAATCGACGATTAGGTTTCTCCTATGCTAATACTTTGACACAGGAAAGCATAAAACGAAGCGTCATTCGGGCAGTGAAGGTAGCTTCCATATGCCCTGAAGATAAATTTAACGTATTACCTTTGGCTCCGGATAAAGACATTCGTAGGCCTAAACTTTTCGACAAAACAGCGGAATCGTTTTCAGTGACTGAATGTACTACGCTTGCTTCAGAGATGTTAAAAGCAGCAATATCTATTGATAATAGGGTAAGCGTTGACAGTGGAAACTTCACAAGCTCCTTCATGAATCACTCAATATACAATTCTAACGGTGTGTGTCACAACGAGGTAATCACTTCATTTTACTGGTCGATATTGGGCATGGCCATAGATGGAAGTGATGTATCTAGTTTTGATGTTCAAACTGATGGTTGTCATATGTTAGCCGATGTGAAGGTATCTACTTCAGCTGAGATTCTTGCACAAAATACTCTCAATTCCTTAGGTGCAAAGAAAATTGATAGCTTTAAGGGTGAGTTGATTTTAAGCCCCGGTGCCGTATCAGAATTGCTCCTCGAAACCATTACGCATTCCATAAACTCTGATTCAGTCCAAAAGAAGACAAGCGGATTTCAAGGAAAAATTGAGAAAATAGTTTCCTCTACCCATTTAACGATCGAAGACGATCCTACTGATGCAAAGAGCCTAGCTGCTGCTAGCTTCGATAGGGAAGGGGTCCCACACACACGCACGAAGATTATCGATTCTGGTGTTCTAAAAAGCTTCCTTTACAATACTTACACTGCGGCAAAGGATCATGTTGAGAGTACTGGCAATGCAGCAGGTGGTCCAAATTCACCCCCAGTGGTTTCATCAACCAATTTAGTAATTAGTCCTGGCTCAAGTAACTTGGGCACTCTTATAGCTGAAGTCAATCGAGGTATTGTACTAAACAGGTTTTCTGGTAACGTGAATCCTATAAGTGGTGAATTCTCCGGAGTAGTAAAGGGAGGACATTATATACTAAACGGAGAGATTATCTTTCCGGTAAAAGAGGTAATGATTGCAGGAAATGTGTTTGATGCACTAGCAAATATTACAGGAATATCAAGAGAGCGAAGATGCTTTTCCGACTCTGTTCTGCCTCATATCCGAATAGAGAATATCGCGTTCATCGGACAATAATTGCTCTATATTCAAAGAGTACATTTTTAGGTAATAATTATGTTGAAGTGTGTGTATTTGCAGATTCATGCTTGGAATATTTTAGGACCGAGGGATTAATGTCGTAGTTTACTTGTTATCGATGATTAGACGAAATCAATCTTTCAAAATGAAATATACAACACTTTCAATATTGATTATTTATGGAGAGATATGATATAGCAATAGTAGGAGGAGGACCAGCTGGTCTCTCTGCCGCATATTCAGCTTCTAGCGCAGGGTCTAAAGTTATATTGTTCGAGAAAGATGCATCTATAGCCCACAATATTAGAACTAGCGGCGTAACATGGATAAATAGTATGGATAATCTGGGAATTTCTGACCATTATTATAATCCAATAAAGAATTATTCCTTTATCTCTCCCTCAAATGAGGTTATGATCTTGGGCAAACGTGCAGAATCTTGCGTGCTGGACGTTCGTAGGGTATACCAACATCTTGCCTTCGAAGCGGCACAAGCTGGTACTAAGATTATGGTACGTAGTACCGTCCATGATATTATCAAGAACACTAGAGGCAAGATTGCAGGTCTCAAGATTAGGACTCTGGAAGGGAATCTCGGTATAGAAGCCAGTTTGATCATAGATGCAAGCGGCTTTAATAGTGTCGTAGCAAAGCGAATGGGAGTCGTGAAAAGTTGGAATGCTTACGGCGTGGGTGCAGAATATGAGTGTTACTGCGATAAGGTCGACGTAGACACTTGGATCTTAATGGTAGGAAGTTCGTATTCTTCTGCTGGCTATGCTTGGGTCTTTCCGGTTTCGAAAAATCGAATTAGAGTCGGTGTGGGAACGGGGAAACCATATTCGGATGAGGACCCAACGATAAAATTACATTCGATTCTGCAAAAAAAACTAAAACCATTAAACAGAATGGGGCGGATCCAGCCCGTTGAATTTCATTTTGGATTCATACCCAATGAGGGTATACAAAGGCCAGGTGTTTACGATCGCCTAATGCTCGTAGGTGATTCTGCGGGTCAATCAAATCCGCTCGTTCTCGAAGGGATAAGGTTTGCAATAGAATTCGGTCGGTTAGCAGGCACTGTTGGAGCTAGGGCGATTTCAAAAGGATCCAATAGAGATTCGCTATTAGAATATGAGAATGCTTGGCGAAAAAAAATTGGATCGAAAATTAATTCAGCATTGAAAGTTCAATCCAGGTGGATGGGTTTATCGGATGCTGAATGGGATAGCGAAATTGATATTTTAAGAGATTTGTCTGCAGATGAATTTTTAGATTTCATTAAGTCTGATTTTACCACAAAAAATGTACTTAGGTTGGCCATGAATCACCCTAAATTAGCTGCCAGAAATCTTTTCAATTTGGTTCTTAGGCGTTAAAGCAAGATTTTTATATCATTCTGAATCAGCATCTGATAACTTGGTTGGGGAATCGAGTAGCGACTTTGCACCAATAATTTACATGTTGGGGTTTGGTCTGATAGCTTCAATTCCTGCTCTAATCATTTCAAAGCTAATTTCACCTCGAAGAAGATACAATCCGGTCAAATTTCTTCCAATGGAGTGTGGTCAGGTACCGAGTGGAGAAGGTCGTACGCATTTTATGATGCAGTATTATGCCTACATTCTGATGTTTGTCGTTTTTGACGTAATGGCTATCTTCCTATATATTTGGGCCGTTTCTTTGTTCTCGATACCTAAGGTAGCAACGCTACCGATGATGGGTTTTTTAGGCATAATGTTCGCAGCAATGGGTTACGCCTTGTATTTATCAGGGAGGAAGGGAATTTGGTAGATATTTGTTCACTGATAAACATTAAATATCTTGGTCGTAGACGAATAGGTGAGGGGCCATGTTAAAGGACTTGCTTAACCCTACAAATTTCAACATTCTAGTAGGCAAGCTTGGAGATGTTTTGGTAAAAGCCCTTGATCAACCTTTAGGATACGCCAT
>DATBGR010000487.1:0-3302 GCA_036557905.1 Nitrososphaeraceae archaeon
AGATATAGTGGAGCAGCAACTAAGAATAGCATTAGGTGAGGGATTAATGATTAAACAAAAAGATGTAAAATCTAACGGACATGCAATAGAATGTCGAATAAATTCAGAACATCCTTTGAGTTTTGTTCCCTATCCTGGAACCATTACAAATTTCATAGTGCCTAAAGTCGAAGGAATTAGAGTAGATACTGCTATATATTCCGGATACTCAATTCCGAGTTTCTATGATTCACTAATTGCAAAAATTATATCATTTGCAAATACTCGTTCAGATGCAATAGAAAAGATGAAAAGTTCACTCATACGGTTTAGAATTACCGGGATTCCATCAACCATACCGTTTCATATTTCAGCATTAAATGATGAAAGATTCATTAGTGGAAATTATGACACATCGTTTATAGACAAATTAAAGCCATTTTCATCAAAAGACGGAGAATTTGCTGCGGCCTTAATATCAGTATTACCAAGGAAGATCGAATTTTTGAATAAAAATATGCAAGAAATGGCAGTAGACCCGTGGACAATAAGTAGGTTTGATACTATGGATCAGTTCAATCGCAATTATAATGTAAATAAGTGGATTAGATGAAAATCAAAGTTAACGATACACAATACAACATAGAGATTGTTGGGGATAAAGTCAGAGTAAATAATGACATAGACGTGATAGTAAAACAGCTGAATTCAGATGACTTAAAGATAAATGAAAAGTTATTTCATTTGGATTTTGTTGGGGAAGGCGAACCAACAATAATGATAATAAATGGCATGGCGTATACAGTATCAAAAGAATCTCCGATTCATTCCTCTTTTAAAGAAATAAAAGCGCCAATAGCCGGCAGAATTGTTAAGATATTAGTAGACGTAGGATCTATAGTCTTAAAGGATCAAGTTTTATTTGTTTTGGAGGCAATGAAGATGGAGAATAGATTATTATGTCCAGCTAGTGAGAAAAAGGTCAAGGAAATTAAAGTTGTCAAGGGTCAATCGGTAATGACTGGAGAAGTACTTTTAATCTTTGAGTAAAACTTATCAAAATGAAAAAAATTAGTTAATTTAAAGTTCATGTCACCAGATCCATTTCAGCTATTTAATTTCTTATTTTGCTTGTAGTCAATTATAAGTGCAGTTAATAATTAATTGCAAATATGCTGCAACTTATCCATTCCAAATAGAATATAACCTTACGTGGCTAACAACAATTTCTATCTAACAATCATTACAGAACAATGAGCATGTTGGACGACACCACTTGCAATGCTACCGGTCAAGAATCTTTTCAGTCCGGTTCTTCCCCTTGTTCCAATAACTATTAGATCTACATCTTTACTAGTAGCATAGTCTATAATAGATTCTATTATGGATTTCACATCTGTGAGAATTTCTGTTTTAAGCTCTTCAACATTTTCATTCCTTGCCATATCTTTTACTTCCTTGAACCATGATTGTGTTTTTTCTTCAAGATCGTTAAAGTACTGATCTATTACATTCGGAGGGGCTCTTTCATATCCATATGGTAATCCTACATTCACATGAATACAAAATAGCTGAGCGTTCTCATCCTTTGCCAGCTTTACAGCATATCTAGCTGCATTTAAGGAACATTTTGAACCATCTATTGGAACGAGTATCCTTCTTATTTGAATATTGCAATTACTATTGACATCTGTCATTATTGCATTTTTTGTCATATTGATTTAGTATATTAATGATGTGTAGACAATGAAATGCATTACAATCCAAAATATAATATACTATTCGAAGCATTATCCAATTAATGAGCTTAGAATCGATTCTAGTATCTAGTATTATGACCAAAAAGGTAATTGTTCAAACCGACAATCAAAATATCCAGGCAATCTCCAATACTATGTATGAAAATAATATCGGTAATGTATTAATAGTAAGAAATGATAGAGCACAAGATAGTATTAAACAAGATCAAGTAATAGGCATTATTACTGAAAGAGATGTTGTTCGAATAGTAGGTTCATTTGATCCGACTTTGTATCATCTCCCTGTACGGGAGTTAATGAGTAAACCCATAATTAGCATAACACCAACTTGTTCTCTTAAGGATGCAATGGAAACGATGCAGACAAAGAATATTAGAAGGCTCCCGATACTCGAACCAGACGGAAAGTTAGTCGGTATCATTACTTCCAGGGATATATTCAAGATAATTATCAAGAATCAAGACACTATGTCTACTTTTATCAATAGCAATTTAGTACCTCTTTCAGGTGAATTATATGAAAGATTTACCCAATATTGGTCTGATGATATCATGCACAAGACACGATAAAAACTTCACTTTTCACATGTAAGCCATAGGTGAATTGAATTACTGGTTTATTGTGGATTAATAATAATATTGAAGAGATGATCTCATACTAGGAGATCAGACTTAACTTTGGATATCAATGAACCTAGTAATTCATGTTTTGTAATAAGTAATGAATATATATCATCACCTATAGTATTCTAATATTTTTTCAATGGAATCTTTTTCGTTATCATTTGAATATTCTTGATATCTAGTGAAATCAAGTGGCGTAAGTATACCGATGGGATTATTATTCTGATTACCCTCAGTATCATGAACGACAAGTAAATGTCTTATGTTGTATTGCAACATCATATCAGCAGCCTCTGATGGTGATGAATCATGTTTAATAGTAATGATGTGAGAAGACATAATTTCCTTATTTGTAATAGTATTAGTACGAACATCATTAATACACACCTTCCTGACCAGATCTCGCTCCGTCACTAAGCCTTGCGGTTCACCATTTGAATCAACCACTACCAAAGAACTCACATTTTTGTCTTTCATCTTTTGAGCAGCTTGTTGAATTGAAGACAGTTCTTCAATAGTTTCAAGTTTTTTTCTCATAATATCTTCTACTTTCATAGTCACCTTGATATCTGAACCAGGATTTATTTAAATGTCCACTGCCCAATAACGGATTCAAACAGTTATTGAATGCAATGTACCAATGTTTCAAAATCCCTAAGAAATGAAGTACTAGTTTCAACATTAGTACACTGCACTGCAGCGAAAACGAATTCTTCATATATATAAAACTGTTAATCAAATGTATATATGGGAGAACTATTGAAGCAAAATGCGCCGAACTCTACTGGATTAAAGATATCAGAAGTGAGTAATAAAGTCATAACACTTGAACCAGAGAATACGCTCTTTGATGCCCGCAATAGCTTACTGAGATATAATATCAGTAGGATTGTAATTGCTAGGAATAATAGGGCAGTGGGTATAATTACAGAGAAGGATA
>DATBGR010000488.1:0-8824 GCA_036557905.1 Nitrososphaeraceae archaeon
GTTTTAATACTTGTTAACATAAGTAAATCGGTAAGCGGTGCAAATTGACAACAATTGGTGAATTAATGACCAACAAAATTGTGACGATTGAAGCATCTAGTTCGGTCCAAGAAGCGGCAAAGAAAATGCGCGATAAGAGCACAAGTTCATTAGTCGTGTTTGACAGCAGTAACAAATCTATTGGTATCATAACAGAACGAGACTTAGTAAGGAAGATATGTGCGAGTGATTCTAGCAGTAAAAACACCAGGGTACAAGATATCCTGTCTGATGCACTAGTGACTGCGGACGCGATTTCAGAGGTAGGAGTTGCCGCCGATATAATGATTCAGAACAAGGTCAGACATTTGCTCGTTGTAGAGGGAGGCGATATAACCAAACCACTAGGTATAATTACTCCTACTGATTTTGTTGGTTACCTTAGAGAAAATTTGAATATGGATCATGTAAATCCAAAGATACTTGAGTTTCTAAAAGAGGAAGAGGCGAAGTCAGATAAGTACGAATAATTTCCCAAGATGGACTAGGTAAATTTAATCTATAAATCACTAGTAATAACAAAATGATATAAGAAATATTGTAGTAATATATCCAAGAGCCAAGACACTGCATGGGATACGGTACTCAAGAAAGAGGCAAGTGGAATAGATCACTGTGACTTGGGCGAAGTTCGGCAGGTTGAACAAGAACTTATTGGTACGGAGAAAGGTATTATTAATAAAAGGAGGTATCGTATTCCAAAGAATCTCATTGCTGGTTTCGATGGGCATACACTCTATTTTAAAATAATGAAAGCAGAGGCAAAACGATTTCACCAGACGACAAATGTTTAACAAACGAAGATATAAAAGTCATTTGTTATCTAAAAAAACATGACAGAAGAAAATGACCTGTGCATTTGTGGGCATGGCAGAGTTCAACATCAACATTTGTTAGGTACAAAAATCAGATATCCATGCTTAAAATGTGTCTGTCCTACTTTCGGAAACAGATAGTTTGGTTATATATCAAAACTGGCGAGAGAACTGCAAGGGAGGAACTTATTCAATATTTGAATCCGATAAATTGCATGGTGAATTGACGATATTGGATTGGACTTTATATTAGGTTTGTAGTAACGAACATAAAAAAAATGTTATCTCATTTGTATCACATTTGCATCTCATGATAAATGAGGGACTTATAGTAATTCAAGAGAAAAATGAAAAATATATCATTAAGAACGGCTCAAGCAAATGAATATTTACTTGATAAAGAACAAACTTCCTATAGCGATTCACTAGACGTCTTGAGATTAAGTTTGAAACGTTATAATATTAGATAAAGAATAATTATTGAGTGCTCAAGATCTTTGTGCTAAATGTCATCACGCCAGATCAAGTCATAAGAATGAACTAGGAGAAAGTGGCATGAGATGCGGATGGCCTAAATGTGATTGTGATCAATTTATAGAATAATAAAATTTTCTAGATTTCTGCTCTCTTTCTTCCATCAACTGTTAAGTAAATTTTAGTCCGACCTATTTTCTTTATATAACCTTCAGAAGCCAATTCGTCGACTAGATTATCCATCTGCACATCTATAATTCTGATTTCTTTTCCAATTTCATCTTTGTCAATACTTTCGCTCCCATTATTAACCGTCTTTTCATAGAGTTTCCGAAGAATCTTATCTCCGATTCTTTCTTCAGACATAATAAAATATTGACTTAATGACGCTTATGTCTTTCAATTTTTTTCAAGACAGAGTAGACCAGTCTCCCACCCTTATAGTCGCTTACTATATTAAATCCTCATAATGCTAATTCAGTTATGGTATTAGAACGGACATTGCTAAAAGAGATTGAAGATTCTAAAAGATGGCTTCATATCGAAAAAGATGATAGTATTTACAAAAGAGATCTTGCCAAAAAAGAACGAATTATTCCAATCTTATCTGCGGATTCGTATATTGTGCTATAAATCAAATCTAAAACATTATGATTCTGTAGATGACATTAGTTGACTTTGGCCGTCTTTCATGTCTCTTCTTAAATCATCATCCATTTACACTTCTTGTAAATCCCAATAACAAAATAAAATAGAATTAATGAAAACCTACATAGGATTGTAACACTGGTTGGATAACAAAGCGATAGTCATTTTACTACTAATACGGGACAATGTGAATATGTTACTACGCCACTTGCAACGCTACCCAGCAACAGTTTTTTAAATCCAGTCATACCTCTACTCCCAATAACAATCATATCTATTTTGTTGTTCTCTGCATACTCTACAATGTCTTTTACGACTGAAGTAATACCACTAATAACATCGGTCTTTACGCTCACATTCTTTTCTGTTGCCATTTGTTTCACCGCATCTACAATCTGTTCCCCTTTTTCCATTACTTTCGTTGCAATTTCCTTGTATCTTCCAGGCCTCGGTGAAAGGGCAATCTCCAATTCACTATACCTTCGGTCAATAACGTGTAACGCAATCAATTCTGCCTCAAATGTTATAGCCAAATCGATCGCATAGGTGCTGGCGTTGAAGGAAGGATCAGAACCATCGACTGCAGCTAGTATCTTTGTGATAGGCAATAATTATTCATCGCAATCATTATTTTATTAATTTTTCATCATTCAGTGGAGATAGTATATAAGCTTATCTCGTCTATAAGGCTGAGTTTGAAGGGAGGTTATTCACGGGGCGCCAGTAAGATACAGGTAAATGATTAATTGATTATACCTAAACAAGTAAATCGGCATTCGTGTCAAATTTAATTCACACATGTCCGATCTCGAATATTGTTAAAACTGTAATTAGTAACCTCTAGTAAATTTAACATTGTCACATTCTAAATTTTTACTGTTATTTTTTGTTAGGCGGTTCAAATCCTTCAAATCCATTCATCACCATAGAATGGTCTTCTTTTTTACAACAGTCGCAATGAAGTTTGAAGCAATCTCTACTCATCTTATGGATGCATTCCTTACACGTGCAAATACTATCAGAAAATTCTATAATCTTATCATTATTATCGATAGTCATTTATGATAAATAATCACTGGAGTACCGTATATTACATCTTTCCAATATATGGTTAAGCGTTCATTCGTTTTTCTAAAATAACACTGATTAAAAGTGACGGCTTATATGTCATAAAATCAATTATAGTATTGACATAATCAATCAGGATACTATCTTTACATTTTTACAGGATATTAGAAAATTTGCTTCCTGAAAGTGATATATCCAAAATAAATGAACAAGACCTTGATGTTTGGTCGCAATCGTTCAAGAATGTTGCGAGAGAGGAAAGAAAAAAGTGGTAAGGGGGTATTCATACCTTTTTTAATGTGGAGGACTGGCGAGCTAAGCCCGGTTGAGGCAAGCAAATACGTGGTTAACAGAAAAACTGGACGAATGCTGTGCTAGCTATGATCATAATAATGTTGAATATCTAATCTAGGTGATGGCATTAATGTTTGTGTCAGCGGATTGACATCAACGTTGCCATCCGAATGTGGTAGACCAATATTTATCATCTCGTATTCGTTATTCACGCTGTCGATTTCACATGTGCCATTTGCAGACGGAGACTAATACTTTATTGGTAACGCGATTAATGGATATGTTTCCTGGACAGGTTAATTGAATCTTACTATCAATTGTTCCTTTCTCAACATTTAGGACAATAATGAAATTTGATGATGTATAAGAAATATAAGTTGTATCTATGTTTGGATTTATACTCAGATATCTCGCTTCTCCCTTTTCAATTTGAATGGATCTATATAACACTATTATTCTATGAGTAATGACTTGATAAACAATCACATAAGAATTATCTAATTTTAGGAGACGCCTGTCGGTGGTCTTTTATCTTGATCATGTTCCACGGACTTGTGATAGCACAACATATGCCAGTTCTCAAAGAGCCTCCCACATATCTCACATCTGAGTTCCTTTGGCTTAGGTATATACACAGATTGTTCTGCGATCGACGTTACGAATAAATAATATAGTGAGCGTACCAGATAAAGGTTTCAATCGGCGTCATAGAAAAGATTTCCAAATCTTTGTTTGTAGAATAGAAAAGCAGTTGATAACAACGAATGAATATTAAACGAAATATAAGAATTAAAAGATGCGATTTCTTACGATGAGAAGACCTCACAATGAATAATATCGGGTTACCATTACAAGGAGTATAAGCATGCCTAATGGTGAAAAAACTTGTGAATGTGGTCCTTCTAAACGAATTGTAAACCAATCCAATCAGAAAGCATTCTGAAAATTAAGTGGAAATGTTTGATATCTAACGGAGAAACTTGTCCTAGATGTGGATCAACAGAGAGGGAACTTAGAAAGGCTGTGTCGACTCTAAAGAGGCCTCTGGCTCCATTAGGGATTAAAGTCATTTTAGAGAAAGTGGAACTTTCTGATACTGAATTTAGGAAGATCCCTTACAATCTGACCGCATTTGGATAGACAACCGTTTGCTCGAAGATTGGATTGATGGAAGGGTCGGACAAAGCCCTTGCTGCGATGTTTGCGGCCCTCATGATTGTAGAACTGTGGAATTCCAAGGGCAAGCGTTCGAAACAATTCCAGCTCAGATCATCATAAAGGCTTGGCTTTCCACCGCATCTCAGTTAGTTGGCGCGCAAATAATTTAACAACCTCGCATTATCTACAAGAAACTCTGAAGGCTTGCATTAAGATATCTATCGACATAACGTCAGTAAATTCTATAATGTTATTTTGTCTTTACTAAAAATATTCAAGGCCTCATTTACGTCATGCAGAATTTTTCAGTATAATTTCAATTTTTTTTGACATAAAAACAAATGATAGTAATGCAAATACTGTCATGATAAATGGTAAGTGTTACAACAAACTGTTTTCTTCCAGCGTTCGATTAAGGCACCGGTCGAGTACTATACCTTGATTCCCTCTGTCTTTGGGTAACTCTATGCGCCATTCTTTTCTTCAAGGAATCGCTCATCTGATCGAACATTTTTGCCAAATCCCAACCAACGTTAACATAACTAGTAACCCTATGTGTAGATATTATGTTAGCATCAACCTCGTACCTTTTTCTCGCTCCTTGAATATCTCTTATCTTCAGACGGCACCGGGCTTGTTCTATGTCTGGGTATATCTTCTTTAACAATTTGACTAGATTTGCAAATTTGGATTTTGCAAGCTCAGCATCGAGAGGGTCGTCTGGTAAACCAATAAGGAAAATGGGAATTTCTTGCTCGACTTTTTCTCCAAGCAACGTGATTATGTCTCTGTAAGTGATTATTCCCTGTACTTCATCAATTGCCTCTATAACACAGTACGTAGAATCTTGTGATACCATTAGATCCACTACTGATCGGAGAGTGTCATCAGTATTTGAAGTTATTACGTTTTTGTCTGCTATCCCACTTATGGTAATATTGAGCCTGTCTTGGGTCTCATCGATTCCAAGTGACTTTCTACCAATCCTTTCGGAACGTAACATTATCTCTATGATATGCCTGGAAGTTAACATTCCGACTAGGCGATGATCTTGAAGCACGGGGAGGTGATCTATTCTTCTTCTTTTCATTATTGTCTTGGCAGAACTTATTCTATCAGTCTTACTTATGACAATGGGACTTGGAGTCATAATATCTGATGTGCTTGTCTTTGGGATGTGAGAAACAAGCATAGTATCTCGAATTGCCTGTACAATTCTTTTAGCCGAAATCTGACCTATAATCTCGTTTTTCTCCACTAGTGGAAGTGCCCTAAGTCTGTACAAACTCATCAGCCTCGCAGCTTCTGCGGTTCTACTATCAGAATTGAGAGTTGGAATTATTTTTCCCACAGTGACAGGATTTGCCGAAGTGATGTTTGTAATTCCTAAAAAATCCCTGATGTTTAGGGCTGCGACTTTTCCTGATAGAGGTACGAATATGTCATAAGAGTTACTAGCCATTAGTATTCCAATTATCTGTGATATAGAATTACTAGCATCGGCAATTACTTCAGGCTCAATGAAATTACTTACTGCTGTATTACGTAAGTCATTGAATCTTTGATACAAGTCCGATATTGACATATTCAATAATATGGATTTGCGCCCACTTTTATTTTATATGTCTAGATTAGCGCAACAATTTATTGCTCGACCGTTAGAAATTCCCTTTCATTCAAATAGCAACATTTGGGTATCCGGAATTGCATAGCAGGTATTCATACTTTGATAGTTGAGAGCTCCGCTGGCCTTCGAAATTGAATTAGGATGCGATAGTGTCGTATAAATTAATTTATAAATATATTGGTGAGAAATCGGCTTACTTGTGATGGAAAGAAATTAAATATCACAATAACATCCTTGATTTCCAATTGTTGTTGGATGGATTCGGTAATGATCTCGGATTTTATGAGCAACGTAAGGATAGAAGATGAATTCCATACTACAAAAGAGATTTTTAGAACTCGATGATGATGATAAAGATAATGGAAGTGTGGTTATGCTTGGCAGAGATGCCAAGGCATTAGCTATCACTGAAAGAGATTTTGTTAATAAAGTCCGAAGTTCCAAACCATTCAGTGTATATTCCTGTAATTACGCATGATTTCTATAACTTCATCATCTGTAACCTGAGAAAAGTCTTGATAGAATGCTCCAACAGCTCCAAATACAGACGGTGAATGTAAAACGATCACTTCATCCACAATATCTCTGAGTTTTTCGATTGTATCGCGAGGACCTACAGGAACTGCCACTATCAACTTTTTTAGTTTTTGGGATTTCAACCATTTGATAGCTGCAAACATTGTTGTGCCTGTTGCTACTCCATCATCAACTAGCAGAGCAACCTTCCCTGCAAGGTGATATGTCTTACTTCCCCTAAATTTCATCAGACGCCGATCTATCTCTCTCTTTAATGTAGAAACACTGTCTTGGATGTACCGTTGTGATACTTCTAAAGAGTTAATAACATATTCATTTGGAATAAAACTTCCGTCGTGCATGACAGCGCCTATTGCGAATTCCGGATTCAATGGGTCTCCTACTTTTTTTGCCACAACTACATCCAGACTAACCCCAAGCCTGTTAGCTATGATTTCGCCTGTCACTACACCACCTCGCGGTATCGCTAATACTATCAGAGAAGTTCCCCATACTTCTTTTAACCATTGCAGTTTTTCTGCAAGCATCATTGCAGCTTGCGTTCTGTCTTTGAACAACATTCTGATTCTATGCAAATATAACTACATAAAATAGTTTCATTTAAGATATATAGGTCTAGTACTCATGTCACTATGATAGTATCGGTGGAGAAAAAATCTGGATCCAAATATTAATCGTATAACCGCAGCAAGAATTCACAAGTATCGGTCCGCTCTTGTCATTGAGGACATCCCGAAACCAGTTATATCCTCGCCCGAAGCTGTTTTATTAAGAGTTGGTGCAGCGGGTTTATGTCACTCTGATTTACACCTAATTAACGGGGATTGGCAGAAAAGTCTGCCACTAAGCTTGCCTAAGACTCCTGGACATGAAATATCTGGCTGGGTTGAGGAAATTGGTTCTGCGGTTCCTGACAACACTTTTGAGAAAGGAGACTTGGTAGCAGTTTTTGGAGGCTGGGGTTGCGGTTTGTGCCTGTATTGCAAAAGAGGGGATCAGGAGATGTGTATAATGCCTAAATGGCCGGGGCTTTCCCAATATGATGGTGGTTTCTCTGAATATCTCCTAGTACCATCTTACCAATTTCTAGTAAAGGTGGATAGACAAACTGAATTAAAACCAGAAGAGCTCGCGCCTCTAACAGATGCTGGGCTTACGCCCTATCGAGCGATCAAGAAAGTGCGCCATCTTCTTGCACCGGGAAAGTGCATTGCTATAATTGGAATCGGAGGACTGGGTTCCTATGCCATTCAATACGCAAGAATTTTGGGCTCTGGCGCAAATGTCATAGCCTTGGATCGAAGGGAGGATAAACTAAAGTTGGCTTCTGATTTGGGTGCAGATTTTACGATAAACATCGAGAAAAACAAAGACGTTACTGATCAGATAAACAAGATAACTAAGGCGAACGGTCTTGACGTAGTACTCGATACTATATGTTTAGAAAGTACTTTCAACCTAGCCATAAAGAGCTTAAATAGGAACGGCGCAATAGTGGTAATTGGTTTGTTTGGTCAAGAAATTAGAATGCCGTTGTTCGACACAGTTATTAACGAATACCAGATTTATGGCTCACTATGGGGGAACTATAATGAGCTTCGTGAAGTTATCGAGCTGGCCAAAACAGGTGGAATTAAGCATCATATAGAAAAATTTACACTGACCAAAGTAAATGATGCAATTGAGCTTCTGCGTGGTGGGGATATAATTGGTCGCGCCGTAATAATTCCTTGATTAGTCTCTTTCCGGTTTTATATATAACACCAGATCTTAGAATGACAATGATGGGCATCTAACGTTACGTGAGTCTTACTGATTGTGGGATGGCCTGTGGTTGGTCAGTATATTCATGAAATATATTGGATGACCACCTCTAAAACTGCCTCCTGGATGCTGACGGATAATAAACAATTAACGCATGAGTATCTGTGGCAATGGGAGCAAATAAATTCCAGGGAAGAGGATCTGACTCATGCATGATGACAAAACTACTAGCGTTACATCTATAATGACTCCTGCTCCACTCGAAACTGCTAAGCGTTCAGATAATGTTGATACTATTATAAGGACTATGACAATGAAAAATAAGGGTACGGTAGTTATCTTGAATGAACTTAAACATCCAGAAGGAATTATCACCGAGAGAGATATTGTTAGAAGGTTA
>DATBGR010000489.1:0-4270 GCA_036557905.1 Nitrososphaeraceae archaeon
GGTCATATGTCTGGCCCTTTCTACCGAGATTCTTGAGCTGGTCTCTCGTCTTTGTTTCCAGTAGTATTGTGACCTTTGCCATTTTACTTACCTCTCACCCCTCATCCTCCTCAACGGTATAGTGTCATATGAAACCGTATAAGGACTGGGTCTACACTGTACTGCTCTGTGTGATCTTCTGTTTATCTGGTGCCTGGTACGACTCAAAGTCACGCTGAAGATCACTTTATTGCCTGCCTTCTTGGTTTAGATTTTTATGAAACGAAACTATTTCAATGAGTGTACAAATGCCCTTCAGTTTATACTTGTTTTTAGCGTCAAGGATACATATCAGCTGATACTTATTTTTTATTGCAAATATTTAGCCACATTAATCAAGGGATGATCTATTTGATTCTGGAACTGGAACTGTTAACATATTAGGAAATTGTTAAATTTTTAATTCCGAGTAGTCGGAAACGAATTAGGAAGTCTAACTCGCTCTGGTATATCAAATCAATAACAGTTAATACCATTAATTCAAAGTAAGTAAATTAGAAACCCTTCTCTACAGCAGTTGCTACCATTGCTATCCTAGCTAAATCAGCAGTGGCAGCGAATAGTGTTGTGACTGATTCTTGATAAGTAAGGCTGTTTGTCAAACCAGACTGCTGTGGTCGATTCACAGTCAAATTCTGTAAACAAACGATCCAGCATATGATCTGATCGGACAATTATTATGAAGACTTCTACCGAACAAGATGTCTTATTGCCCACTTGACCAACGTTGAGTGGCAAGATTGAGTCAAATTTGTCTTGCATTCCACCGAACTCGGACCAATGACTTAACGATAGTTCTCTGATTAATGACTTCACTACTTTCAGGTAGGATTACAAAATCATGTAAAATTAGGTTGACAAACCCTGATTCAAGAACGTATTGTATTATTCATCATTCATAATAGATGACCGGCATTTGTACATTTGATCCTTAGCATGATTAATAGTGTTTAAGGAATACAGTATGAATATGACTATATATTGTATATTCAAGAGTACTGGCTAAGTATCTGGCTTAAGGAGCAAATGCAATGCATTATCTGGCACTGTACACGAAACAGATTTGTTGCTGTTCGCACCAATTGTTATATGATAATATGTAAAGGTGATACTATAGTGAGAAAGCAATCATCCATCAATTCTCATATTCTTGACAAGGTAGACTACCAGATAATTAATTTTATGACATTAGGATTTGAGAATAAAGCTATTGCAGGTGAGCTAAAAATACCCTTGAGCACAATACAAAGAAGAACAAGACATCTACTCAGGTTTGGATATGTTAGTCACATATTCCAACTCAACTACAAAAAATTGGGATTGAAGAAAGGTCTACTTCATATATATTTGCGTACCGGCGAAATGATGAAAGTTGCAAAAGATCTGCTCCCAATCGATGGTATAATATCTGTTGGAGTTCATGTCGGTAACTCTGATATAGTTGCAGAATTTGTTTATGAAGATACTGAACAATTAGTGGATCTGATATCGCATGTAAAAGAGATGGATGAGGTAGATAGGGTTCTATGGTCTGAAGAAGTTTATCTGCTTGCAGGAAAAAGTGATAGCAGGACTCCAGTCTTGAAGAGATTAATTAATAGCAAGTTACTATAACAGTGGAATAAATTGTAGAAAGGTAGAAAACAAAGCAAGAGATTTTAAAGTGTATGCATACGCATGAATACCAGTCCATAATAACTACATAATTGTAGTAATTAGCACAAGAGTAAGAGGAAGTAGTAGAACAAACCACCTTTGTCACATTCAGGCTCAAAGCATGACACAGTACGCGAAAAACACAAATGTTACCTGTCTTAAGTAACCTGTTGGCAGGTGAGTTGAGAGTGGAAACTAAGGTTAAGGTCGAGGTCTGGTGGTGGTATTATATCACCTAACTACAGTAAGGAATCAACTCCACAATTTACACTAGAAGAACTTTATACATTATATCTATGTGCCATATTCTTCCGCTGCCGTGCAGAACTGGACTTGCCGCATATGATACCTATCCTAGAAAGAACGATTAAAAAGCTAAATGAGATGGCCAGGAAATTTAAAGCAAACAAGAGATGATTTTGGATCTCACCCTTTCTATGATTAAGGAAGTTTGCAGCGGCTATTATTTCGGCTTATTCAACTTACTACGCCACAGATAGTACTTGAAATGCTCTAGACTGCCAATCGGACTCTGTTAGTCCATACCGCAGATATACCACCATATCTTTTTCACTATGTTAAACCTATCTTCCTCACGTCAATTTTTTTGATTTATCGAATATTTGCTCTAGAAACTTGGGCATATGAAAATATATCTACCAAAATATCAATTTGCGATATGGGTCTTTAGAATATAACTTCTAGTTCTTTTGATGGATTAGTCGCTCTATCTATTATCCTTAAATGCAAATGCAAGGCACGGCACAGTACACCTAGAGTCTATCAGATACCGACTTGTGGTAAAGCATGGTGTGAAGTAAATAGTATGAGTACTGTTAGTAAGTCAGGTATGGGTATACAATCCTCAACAAATAGCGAGGACTACTTTATTTGCAGACTCTGTCTTACACTAGTACCGACAGACGAAATGGTAAGGCATTTGAGGACGTGTCATATAATTCAGACAGACATTGAGAGAATGGAGTGAGTGAGTGATAGATAGTAAATGACCAAGTTACTAATGAGACAACAAGAGATTGAGGGATTAAAGAGTCTGGTAGACGAATTACGAATGGAAAACTGTTATCGAGTCGCAGACCGAATATGTAAGGAAATTGCGAGACTGGAAGAAGAGGAACATGAAGAATTACCAAATAATGACTAGTGTATTATCATCATTTAACTTAGCCCAGCTCCAAATCATAAGGGCATGTCTTATCTTTTCGAAGTCGCATTTTGAGCAGGAGTGTCCTCGATTAACGAAGGACTTAAAGGACGCTTAAAGCCGTTAACGGACTAATCCCAAATAGTAGCAAATGGGTACATGAGAAGGGACTATTTTCAAGAATGACGGCTACTGTACCGGTATGTCAAATACAGTAGTTTACTCCACTGTGCCTGCTTTTGTTATTGCAGTTATTTTTGCTATTTCTAAATAGAATGTTGGCCAACCTATAGTGATAACACAGGTTGTTTGCCGGTTGGTTGATTCAACCATAAAAGCCTGGCAAACAACTTTTGCATTTATCTCTATAAAACTGGTAAATAGATTGTCATGATCATAGAGACTATATACCAATAATAAGACGAGTTACTGCAGCTATTGGAGAGATACGTATCACCTAGACATTATGTTTTTGAATAACTTTGCAGAATAATGATCACAATATGATGATAGAACATTTGCCACTAGATGAAGAGACATACAGGAAAATCACAAGGATTTCTTATTCAGAACACATCCCATTAGAAAAATTAATCAACGATATGCTTAAGGAATACTTAAATGTATATTTCTTATCTAAAAAGATAGGTTATGCCCTTATTTCAAAAGAAGTCTTGAAAATTACTTTTGAGAATACCCCAGAAAAACAAGTGGCGGAATTATCAAAAAATATTGCAAATAGATATAAGGAAGCTGCGATACTTTTGAATGGAAAACCAACTTTAGAAGTTTATTTTAGCCTAATTAAATCCTTCGTTAGTGCAAATGGCTATTACATTGAATTTAGCAAAAAGTCAACAGCGGTAGAACATGTAGAAGGACAAGATCGACAAATTAGGCAAGAATCACCTCAACAACAAGTTGGAAATAATAATAAATCTGATATTCATAATAAAAACAAGAGTAGTATACATGATTTTGAAGTTATGATAATACAATTTAATATCAGTTACAAGTTCTCACAGTTTCTAGGAAATGTATATCGGATTCTCTTGGAAGAGTTTTGCACAATTAATCGATTCGAATTAACCGAGAGACTTGTATTATATGAATATGCAAGGAAGTAACTTTTGCCCATTATATGTATATTCTGGAATCATCAAAATAACAAGAAATTCTTTATAGGTGATTCATATCAACATAATTTTTCATAAAATTTTTAGCAGGTTATTGGACACCTAAATTATATTAAGAGTGAATTGTCTAACTACTAGATATCTTTAATTTTACGCTGCCACAATATATAATATACTCATTTTGCCAACCTTATTACTCATTCATAAGCTGTAACGCACAGTTTCAATTCATAGTGTTTCTAAGTTTAAGTAATATTGATGGGTAAAGACTCTA
>DATBGR010000490.1:0-4149 GCA_036557905.1 Nitrososphaeraceae archaeon
ACCAGATTTTTGTTATCCTATTTATTCTTGAAGAGAGACGTGTACTGGTGTGGGATTAGTGAATATGTCAAATACAGGGGATCTCCTTTGTGCCAGCTCTACAAGTTTTCTTATTTTTTCTTTTGGAGCATCGGATTTGACTTTGAATGTAACGTTTACTTTCTCATACCCGTTTCTAATATTTTGAGACATTCCAAGATAGCCTTGAAGGTCTATGTCACCAGATAATGTGGTTTCTACCTCGTCTATGGCTACACCTTGAGCAGCTGCATGGTAGATGAGAGTTGAAGTCAAGCAACTACTCAGAGCTGCAAGTGCATATTCTCCTGCATTGGCTCCATGATCTTCTCCTAGGAGAACTGCTGGTTCGTCTTCGTCATACACAAAAGGTCGGCTTCTGGTATGGGTCTGGCCAGCGCCATAAAAGTCGTTTATGGTTATTTGGTTATGACCACCCTCAATCCACTCTCCTTTTGCACGGAAATTGAATTTTGAGAGTATAGGTTTGCTCCTTATTGCATCCATCGTGTCAATAAGTTTTGTGACATTTACCCCATTTACGATCTGTTGTTCCTGTTCTTCCACTCGTTCTATTTTGTTTTCTACTTGATTTATTTTATTCATAGTACATGATATCATGATAGCAGTGATATAAATCTTGCCATCGCTTGGTATCATGATATCATTTGTTGTTTATAAGACATCGTTCAATGAGCCTAAATATTGTTGTGAAAAGTTATTGGAATTAGATGTTGATATAAAGGTGTGTTTTAGGTCTGCATCAGAAGTAATTATTCATGCCCTAAGAGAGGTATATCCTAATGTAATTTTGAGATATGATATCGAAAGTGGGTTTCAACAGAATATTTAACTAAAAGATAATCAGCCGAGTTAGATTAATAATATTAATAGCACTCTACTCATGTGCTGGGTTGATGTTTGTCAAAGTCGTCTTCAGATGTTATCATCGTCTCGTCTCTGTCGCATTTCCAGTTGTGGTTGCAATGATCAATATGGCTTACAGATCAACGGATCTAGCTACTTCCGATATCGATTGAAAATGCTAATGTGTTTTCAGTCTTATCAAATTCTACTCTATTGTTTTGTCCTAATTCGTCAAATAAGAATTGATACAAACTAGCCAAATATATAGACACTTTTATTCCCATATCATGTTGTATAACATATGAGTGCTTGTTCTGACCATTACTCGACTCATCATGTCTATATGGATAGTCAGATATTTTTATCCAGGATTCCAAAAAATCTAGAGCCGACTTTATACTATATTCCTTCCTCATAAGTAGTAAAGAATCCTTATTTGTTGTCTTTGCCACATATTCTGCTAGCGAAATAATTTCTTGTTCTGGTAAATATTTTATGACCTTTGAAACAAATGGTCTCCTTACAGATATAAAGCCAGCTCTTGCTGCTTTAGAATGCCAATTTAGGTGGTCTTTTATTAATTTATTTACCAACGTATTGGTACTAATATCTTGTTGTTCAGCTTCGTGTCGCAATCTCTCTAGTGCATTAGACTCAATTCTAAACGTAACACTTTCACTTTTTTTCCTTGTTGATGATGTGGTTGTCTGCCTTTTCCCCTCTCTAGTCGACAGTGATTTGCTAGTCAATTAGTATAAAAATTGCCTTTTCTATCTATTTAAAGATTCTTTAGGTAAAAATTGATACAAAATGCTGAATTTCTAATATATTTTTCTCAAGAATAGAAATTTATCAGGAAGAGCACCAATATTTTTTGCATTGTACCTTCCAAGCATATTTTAAAACACAGTGACACAAATAAATCCTAGTTTTTTTATACATGATTAATCAAGGATATACAATAGCTATTCATCTAGAAACTGATTGAAATGCCTAAAATGAAGAAAATCTTGATTGTAGATGATGAATCTGATATTTGTTTAACATTAGCGAGCGTTTTGGAAGACAATGGATTTGTAGTTAAAACGTTTGATGATCCTATTTTGGCATTGGAGAATTTTAGACAGGATTCGTATGATCTTTTGATTCTTGATATTATAATGAAAAATATGAATGGCTTTGAATTATATAGAAAAATTAACAAGATAGATAAAAAAGTTAAGGTATGTTTTCTAACAGCCAGTAAATTTAATTATGGAGGATTTATGGATGTATTGATTGAACTGAAGGAAAATCAGATTATCCAAAAACCGATTCAAAACGACGAGCTTATCAAAATAATAAATGGGATAATAAGTCAAAACTATACTAAATCGCATTAGTGATTTATATGAAATAATAATAATTAATTGCATAAATGCCAATGGTTGTATCCCATCACTTACTCAAAAGCAGAAACCGAGTACTATTCATTATCATGATTTGTTGTACCTGTCAATCTTATTAACATGATTATTAAGAGGACATGAACGTCAGTCACGTAGTTTCGAAAGTCTATTATAAATAAATCTCACAGTTAATTTGCATACAGGAAGGCAATTAATTATCGGAGATATTATTTTGCCTCCTGGAACTATGGCTAACAATTCAAGAATGACCTCAGATCCGCCTTTGTTTTGTCCATCTGGGGAAATAAGATGAAATGACTTGTAACGTAGAGAAGCAGAAATCCTAGCAAGCAGCCCTTTTTGATCAACTCTAGTTAATGAAATAAATCTATCTTTTCAGATCTGCATTTCTATTTAGGTTCAGTTGAATTGGACAAGTCTAGTTTTAGATCATACCAGATTTATGGCTCACACACGGCCTCTTCATTTTTCTGAAGAGTAGAGATATTAATTACTTGTTCTAAATCTGAAACAGTTATCATACCGTCTCCGAGTTGTCCAGTCCTAGTATTTTCTAGTATTATGTTGACCACCTTATCAATCTGATCATCTGGAATAAATGCTTCAATCTTGGCCCTATGGACTAGGTCATATGATACCGGAATTCCTCTTCGCTGTACCGTAACATTCCTAGATGAAGTCCATGCGGTAATGTCACCTATTGATATGGCTCTTAGCCCGATCTTCCTAAGTTCTTCTTTCAGGACTATTGCTCGTTCGGTCTTTATATATGCAGTTATTTTTTTCATTATGCGCTTACCCCCCATTCATCACCGTACGCTCGTTCACCATGCTGGGTAGTATCCAGTCCAATCTCTTCTTCTTCTTCCTTTACTCTGAGACCGATGACTGCATTAATCACCTTCATTATTATAATAGTTCCCCCAAAGCCCAGAACAGCTGCTACTGCGACCCCCAATGCTTGGATACCTATTTGCGCTACGTTACCATATACTAGACCATTTGGTCCTGATGGATTAATTATGGTACTTGCAACTATGCCAATAGCCAGAGACCCTATGATACCAGTTATTCCATGGACTGAGCTTACGTCAAGGGCATCATCTATCCTCAGTCTTTGCTTTATCAGTAAGATTCCATAATATGATGCAAAGCCTACTATGATCCCAAGAAAGAATGCGCTTTGGGAACTAATAAATCCGGCAGCAGGTGTGACTCCAGCCAAACCAGCAATAGCTCCCGTTATAACCCCAGTAACAGATGGCTTCTTGGATAGTTTCCATGAAAGTAATAGCCAAACCATTCCTGAGGTTGCGGATGCAATTTGTGATGTTATTAATGCGTTGGCTGCCAGAGGTCCTGATGAAAGTGCACTGCCTGCATTGAATCCAAACCAGCCAAACCATAACATCGCAGCACCAATAACGGCAAGAGGAATGTTATGTGGTACCATTATGTCCGGACCAAAGTGTTTCCTTCTTCCCAGTACAAGTGCAGCTGCTAATGAACCCATCCCCGCACTTGTATGAATAACAATTCCACCTGCAAAATCATAAACACCCAGCTGAGCAAGCCAGCCTTTTCCCCACACCCAATGAGCTAGCGGATAGTATATGAAAATACTCCATGCTATAATAAACACAAAAAAGGCATCCCACTTTAGCCTACCAGCGAACGCACCTGTGATCAGAAGTGGGGTAATAACTGCAAACATCATCTGATATGTAGCGAATGTGACACCAGGAATGCTGGGTGCGTAATCAAGTGATGTATTGAGGGGTACTCCATAATAAAATGCCCACTTTAGACCACCGATTATCCCCCAAGGAGACGGTGCATACACTAGTGTAAATCC
>DATBGR010000491.1:0-39239 GCA_036557905.1 Nitrososphaeraceae archaeon
CCCAAACTAATCCGGGCCGCGTACTATCTGGCCGCACAATATGATCATCATGGAAATTCGCACAAAATGTCTGCCAAATACACGCTCCATTAACCTTTCACGATTTAAGATTCATCTTAATTTTTAAGCCAGTTAGTGAAAAAGAGGTGGTTTTTCCGTATATAATATACCTAGTATGGCAATCCCTATTGTAGATAGTACAAGTAGTAAAGCGACTTTTATCACATAAATTGGATTATCGGAATGAGAATGGGTTTTTGTGCGTACTCCGATAATAGTAGGAAACCATCAATTTACCTTAACATAGGTATAAGCTGGTCAGGGGATTATGCTAGCCAGCTAGTTATATTGTATCATCCAGGCAACTCAAAAAATAAGCCTATCTTAGAAAATGCATACGATGATCCTTTATTGGATCCTTTATGATTGTTGTTCCCTTGAGCTCAGTCAAGTGAGTGACTACAAATGCAGCCACTAAAGGTAAACTAACTCCGAATGCAACATATGCCCCAGGTACAAGGCCTCCTAACATAACAATCTCATCATTAAATAAGCATCTCAAATATATAAATTTCATTGAACTTTGTTCAAGACTCAACTAAATGTATATAATTTGTGATATTAATAAAAAACATTGATAATCAAATCATTAGTTTAAATATATTATATTATGACTTTTATTAGTATTTGGTTTATTTCACAATTTGATAGTATTTGGTTTAATTTAATAAAGACATAATAGGTTGTTTGTAGTTACCTATACTAATCCGTCGAAGCCGACTGATCGAAAGAGAGGAATGATCTATCATACAGATCTGCATTGCGGGTAAAGGCCCACGATGTCCTAGGAAATGTATGGTTGTCACCATAGTGAAATAGGTAGTCGCCGGTTGGAAACTATTGGCGAGGAGTCCATCACTGTGATGGTAAGGGCAAACTACGAGGCTGCCTGGACCCTAGGATGTCAGTCCTGGATAGAAAGCCACATGTCTTCGAGAATCAGTCGGTTGTTCTGTTTATTTCTTGTCTGCCAAGAATATTTCTGATTATTGAGCCAGAATTTTGCTTTTGCGTAAATTACTTTGGTATATTAGAATTTATTTTTTCTACCGTAGGTGGTTCTTGCACTGAAAGTTGTCCCGCCACGGTTGGCTGGTGGTAAGTACAGTAGAAACGAAATATGCCTTCTTGATTTGCCTTAAACGTAATTGTTCCATTATGAAGTGGCAGCAAATCTTCATTTGTGTTATATGGTTTTCCTATCGTAAATGTGTGCCTCTCAGTCGTATCTAGATTATAGAAATGTATGGTTATATTGTCACCCTTGTTTGCCAAAAGTATGTCTGGTGAGTACGTATCTGCCGGAATTCCCAATTTGGTTTCATTGATTCCGTCATGTTCTGTGGTAAACAGATAGAATGTTTTGTCACTTGAACTGGCAATAATTTGATTCGCAGTAGGAAAAGTGGAGCCTGTATTAGTTGAATTAGTGGGTTGTGCACGAAGAATGGAAGTCACACCTGTTGTAGCAATCATTAAGAATAACATGGCTACAAACACAATTACAATACATGATGATTTTTTGATCTTTTCACTCGCATCTGCATAATTTCTATAATTCTAAAGCTAGACTATATAACCAATATATATAATAAATTCATCCAGCAAATAATTTTCCAAGATTATGCAAAAACTGTTGTCAAAGAATCTTCGTATGTAAGTTTTACTTCTTGTCCTCGTCGGAAGGTGAGGGACCAGCGTATCCATTAATCCGAGAGTACTCAAAGTTGGATTCATAAAATAATAATAGAAGAATTATAATAATTATAATTTTTTGACCAGTTTTAAATGATAAAAAGAAAGCAAGAAGGTTTCCAATCGTAGTCTTTAATGCATATTCTAATACATACAGTTAGAACATCCATTGCTTACCTTTTTGGAAAAGCCCTAAATTGGACTCCTTTGACGATTCTGGGCATCATTCGTCGTGGGCTACGCTACCATTGTTGGTAACTGTTGTTATTTCTATTTCTAAACTGCCATCATCATTAATCAAACTCACCCGCTTCCAGAGGTACAAGCCTATAGAGAGACTTATTCAGCCTTGTATCACAGGCATAGATAGATTTCTTATTGCTTCTGATGTTGTTGTTGTTTTTGTTGCTGTTCAGTCATTCTTCGTTAAGGTCTAACACTGCCAACTTAATACGTTGGAGTCTTTCTAGATTGACTTTTGCTACCCCTACGTTATCTCTGATTTCAATATCTCCGTATTGTCGTTGTTCTTCATCATGTAAAATATCCAATAGATATTTAATATCGTCTTTATTCAGTTTCGAAGATTTGTTAGTCATTTCTTGGATTTACCAGCAGAAGATAATAGTTCTCATTCAATATATTAATCGAAGACCTTGTTGATAACATCATCTTCCCCCTCCAAATTAACCTCCAAATTAGTCGATTATTAATACTCAGGGAAGTATTTCTTCTAATCTGGATTACAGGAAAGTTTTATTTCTTCATTGTGCTTTACCACAACATGAATTATCACCGGGCCACTATTATCACCTTAATTTCAATATCAATAGTAGGTATCTGTGCAATCCCCTTCGGTGATCCGCGGTTGATTTATGGATCCGTAGTATTAGAGCTTTTATTTATCGTTCTAACATTCTTTGTTTGGAAAGAATCTACCAGGGCACTCTATGCATGTCTTATAGTAGGATGCATAGTAATTATTGGTAATAGTCTTGCGCCACCACATGTTCATCTTATGACCACATTTGAAAAACCAATAAATGCGATTATTCTGATCGTCGGAGGATATGTGCTTCAGGGAATGTTGGTAATATTTAGCTTAAAGACAATATTGGAGAGGCGTTCTATCCCTGTCTCGAATATCAGTAGATAGTGATAAGACGATAGGTATGTTAACATTAATTCAAAGACAAGCAAGTACTAGACGAAAATCTAATGTAGATTCTTAGTCGTCTGACCCTCATCATTATCAGTGCAATGTGGTCTATTTATAGATGGAATTATTATTTGCCCTTATCAGGAATGACCTCATTTATCCTTCGAACCAGGTCCTGTAGACAGATCTGAAAGCAGTTTTGGATTGATTGATTGTGGAGAGGGTTATGATAAAGTAGTTGTTTTTAATCCAGCAAACTGCGGCTATCATCGTGGGCCGGTCATCGCGATGAGGGCTGCTAGCGCTGGCGCTCAGCTACAGCTACGGCATACTCCACCGTCGCTCGCTTGGAGCACACGCGCATCAGGTCTCGGGATTTGCTGTGCAGAGCCTCTTGTATCTTCTGCTCTGTCTCCTTGAACAGTCGCTCCTGATGACCGTCCCGCCGTACTTGCTGAGCGGCGCGATGGCCTTGTCTGGGGTCACTTTCTCCACGATCTTGAACAGCGTCAAGGTCCGAGGGCAGCTCGAGCCGAGGACCTGGCTGATGAATTCGTTGCTGATACCCGAATACTTGATTATACGTTAATCGACAAATGTACTGAATTTTAGACACAAGAAAACATATTTGAAATATTGATGACATATAATAATTGATTGATAATGAGCACCACAACTAGCCCTGAATTTCAACTCAATGTTGATACAACGCCATTTCTTGTAAACAAAGTGTACGAAAAATTAAATAATAATATCGAACTGTTTAGAAAAAATACAAACCGTTCACTTACAATATGTGAAAAAATTTTGCTTGGGCATCTAGATCGAACTATGGTATCTTACACAGATGATAAGTTGGTGCCCGGCAGGAGTTACGTAGTTTTAAATCCTGACAGGGTTGCCTTACAGGATGTAACGGGACAAATGACAATTTTGCAGTTCATGCAGGCCGGTCTAATCAGAGCTACTATTCCCACTACCGTTCACTGTGATCATCTGATCCAAGCAAGAGTGGGTAGTCAACCAGATACTCAAGCCGCAATCGATGAAAATAATGAAGTCTACCAATTCCTGGAATCTGCGGCCGCCAAATACGGCTTGGGATTTTGGAAGCCTGGAGCAGGGATAATCCATCAAGTAGTTCTTGAAAACTATGCATTCCCAGGAGGCCTTATGATAGGAACTGACTCCCATACTCCAAACGCTGGAGGTCTAGGGATGATAGCTATAGGAGTAGGTGGTCTAGATGCAGCTGAGGTAATGGCTGGAATGTCATGGGAATTGTTGTATCCAAAACGTATTGGAGTTTATCTTACCGGAGAACTAAATAAATGGGCTTCTCCAAAGGATGTCATACTTTACGTTGCATCCAAATTAACGGTCTCTGGAGGAACAAACGCAGTGATCGAATATTTTGGACCGGGAGCTAGATCAATTAGTTGTACGGGAAAAGCAACGATTACAAATATGGGCGCTGAAATAGGTGCTACCACATCTATATTTCCATACGATGACAGGATGGATACTTACCTTAGGGCTACCAAGAGGGCAAAGATAGCAGATGTTGCTAACAAGCATAAAGATCTTTTAGTTCAGGATCCAGAAATTGAAGAGGATATAATTAAGGATCGAGGAAATTCAATCAAGCATTTTGATCAGCTAATTGAAATCGATCTATCTATTCTTGAACCATATATTGTAGGTCCGCATACACCTGACCTTGGAAGACCCATTTCCGAAATGGCAGATGATGTAAAGAAGAATAGCTATTTGGACTCAATATCGGTTGCGCTGATAGGTAGCTGTACAAATTCTTCTTATGAAGACATGTCCAGAGCTGCAGACATTGCCGAACAAGCCAATGCCAGGGGAATTAAAACTAAAGTTCCATTGCAAGTAACACCAGGCTCTGAGATGATTCGTGCAACCATAGAAAGAGACGGTCAGATGGAATCCTTAAAAAATATTGGCGCAAATGTATTGGCAAATGCTTGTGGTCCCTGTATAGGGCAGTGGAAACGGTCTGAGCTAAAGAAAGATGAACCCAACACAATCGTTACTTCCTACAATAGAAACTTTCCAGGACGAAACGATGGTAAGAGAAACACTATGAATTTTATTGCTAGCCCAGAGCTTGTTATTGCACTTGCACTTGGAGGTAGGCTTTCATTCAATCCTGTAACTGACCAATTGAGTGCAGGTGACGGAACAAAATTCAATCTCGAGCCTCCAAAGATGGCACCGGAGATTCCACGAACTGGTTTTAAGGATATCGATGGTGTGTACCTTCCACCTTCAGAAGAACCTGCAAACATTGAGGTAAAAATTGATGAGAACAGTGAGCGATTACAAAAGTTAGTACCTTTTCCCAGATGGGACGGTAAGAATTTCGAAAACTTACCAATCTTGGCAAAAGTAAAAGGAAAATGTACCACTGATCATATTTCACCAGCTGGCATGTGGTTAATGTATAGGGGACATTTAGACAAGATTAGCGATAATTTACTTCTCGGCGCGGTCAATGCCTTCCACGATAAAGATGTTGGAACTGGCAAGAACATTCTTGATGGTATGAGCGAATCATTTCCGCATATTGCTAGATATTACAAAAGCAAGGGTCTAAAGTGGATTATCGTAGGAGACAGAAACTATGGTGAAGGTAGCAGCAGGGAACATGCGGCCATGACGCCAAGATATCTGGGTTGCGCAGCGGTAATAGCAAGGAGTTTTGCAAGAATTCATGAAACTAATCTCAAAAAACAGGGCATACTCGTACTGACCTTTATGGATCTATCGGATTATGATAAGATCCTTGAAGACGATAGAATCAGTATCACAGGTCTTACCAAGTTAAAGCCTAATCAGTCTGTGGTATGTACGTTGCATCATAGAACTGGGGATGACGAGGTCATACATTTACAACATTCATATAACGATGATCAATTGAAATGGTTCCAAGCAGGATCGGCGCTTAATTTGCTTCGTTCAACGGATACTAAATGAATAATTAGGCAAGTCGAGGACAATTATCAATTAGATAAAGATTGGAGTATATGCTTTCACCTAAAAGGAAGGTGGGTCGAACCCAGTATGTGACCGATCAGATTATGTTAGTAGATGATAGACCAAACTGTCAGGACCTCAGAATAAGAGAAGTAACGATCAGTATGTTGCTTAATCGAATTGGCCTAATAGTTTGATGCTTAATAAACTAGTTAGTTGGATAGACAAACGTAAAGTTATATAAATTCGTGCCATATACTTTTCGGTCATAAGATTTTGAATACTTCGAACTGGACAATCATTTCAATCCTTCTAGGATTAGCAATGGCAACCATTCCATACACTCTTGATCAATTTCAAGTGTTGAATGCACAGATGGATATGGCCTCCTCACACATGAATATGTCCGCACCTGTAGATTACAACTCAATAAAGTTTGTGCCATATAGAAATCCCAATTTAGGAATTCAAATTATACATCCAATTTCCTGGAAACCTGTAGAGAACATTACGACCAGAGGTCATACAGTCGAATTCATGCCTGCTGTAGAAAACGAACACCAGCAGCTTATGCCCTTCGTAACGTTATCTATTGAAAAAACTGGTGACAAAATTGGCAATCTGAAGTCATTGACCGATCAAAATCTTCAGATAGCAAAAAGTATGCCTGGATTTCATATGATAAATTCTAGTGACATTGAATTATCCGGAATTCCTGCGCACAAGATTATATACACATTCACTAGCCCAGTACCAATCCCAGCAGGATTTCAATCTATGAATATCTGGACTATAAAAGGTAACACTGTGTACACCATCTCATATTCTGAGGCAAAATCAGAATTCGTCAAACACCTTCCAACCATCGAGAAAATGGTCCAATCATTCGCAATAGCCAGTTAATACTGGCCAGACTCATATTCAATTTACTTAACGAATTCTGGACTGTCAAACTAGATTTAGAATTAAAAATAGTAAGTTAAGTTTCATCAAGAATCTAATCCAATTCTTGTCAGTTTTAGAATATATTTTCTAATTCCCTATCTAGGAATGGGCTTAATTAAATGGCATTAAGACAAAAAAACACAGTAACTAAGCATAATATAATATGTATGATATCCTATGACGAGCATGTTGTTGGCCCATTGGCATACTGTTCTATATCTGGACATAAAGACCTTGAGTTGAAAACCAGCTAATAATAGTTTGACCTCAATGAAATTATCAAAAGACTAGACAAGGGGAAAACGTATATCCGTATAAAGTGTATTGCCCATTAAAACATAAGGATATACATTGAGATACAATATTGTGAAGCGTTTAGGCTCAGGAGGTTTTGGGGCAGTGTATGGTGTGATCGGTGAAGATAACAATAAGTATGCGTTAAAAGAACTAGAGAATTTCAATAGTATAAACAAGGATCGCTTTGAACGAGAAATAAAAATTCTTTCAAAACTAGACCATCCAAACATAGTCAAAATTACTCAATGGAATGTAGGTGGAGATCCTCCTAATTTTAGTCCCTATTATGTAATGGAATACTTGAGCGGCGGCTCGCTAAGAGAACATATGGATGAAAAATTTAGTCATGGTGAAATATTTGAAGCCAAGTGGACAATTAACAAAATTATCCTACCTATCTGTAATGCTCTAGCACAGGCCCATAGCGAGAAAATATACCATAGAGATCTCAAACCTGACAACATTATTTACACAACTTCAAATAGATCTGAAGTCAAGGTCGCTGATTGGGGCCTAGGAAAAGATGTTAAAAAAGAGTCTATAGCGTTAACTGCTACCGTAGGAGAGATTGGAGGAACACCGATCTACTGTGCTCCAGAGCAATGGTTTGGATACGATTATAATATCGATGGTCGTGTCGATATCTTTTCAATCGGTGTAATATTTTATGAAATGCTTACTTCCAAGAAACCTATCGTTTATGAAGATAGAAATAATACTTTAGTAAAAAATGTAGTTCAACCTCCTTCAACATATAGTTCTAGCATTTCCTTAAAATTGGATCGAGCTATCATGAAAATGATAGAAATCGAGCGAGAGAATAGGCATAATTCAGTTTGGGATCTGATATCCGAGATTGAAACTTTACCAGAGAACTACTCGTGAGATAACTGCATTTCCAAAAGGCACATCTTGAATTCTACTAGATCATTTTATCACATCAATTTGTATCGTACAATTTGAAATCTTCAACATACTTGATGCATTATTAATTCATATGTTATTTATTCATATATTCATGGGCCCCATTTTACTTACGCCGTTGAAAATAAGAATCTGAATCATCTTCAAATTTACAACGCATATGAATTCGTGATTCAGCTAACTTGTGTCAACAAATTATCCTATTCAGAAAATTCTATTTCTAATGTATAGTAATGAAGGTAGAGTTTACACAAATTTTCTATGCTGCTCTGGCCATCATTCGCTTTAGTTTTTATTATCGTGATCGAAAAAGTCGGTAATTCTAATCTCTTCTTTCTTGTTTCTGTACATCTGACTATTTCTTATCCATTCATTTTTCGATAAAGACATGCTGATAGATGCAAAGTTCAAAGCTTCATCAAAGCTTTCGACTTGCTTGGCCGTACCTTCAAGGGCTCTTCTAATCCCCTCCCTGACTTGCCATACTCCTACAGGCATAACATACTCTGGATGGATCTCTCTTAAAATCAATACTGCTGCTTTATGTTGCACTTTGAAAAGATATTCAGCCACACCTAATCTAGCAGCAAAATATGCTCCAGCTATGGAAGGGTAATGATCTAGACCATTTACATTTTCAAAATCTATTCCAATTTGCATATTTCCGCTATTATCATCATACCATGCCTCCTGCATTTCGAAACTCCAAATTTCATCTGGGATCAATATTACGGAGTAATAGTTTCCCAAATGTACATATTTGTAGATTTTGAAGCGATCGATCATGGAATATGTCTCGATCCTTTTTATCAAATTGGCCGATATGATATCATCAGTTGCAGAAATACTCCATCTTGTGGGTACTAGCTTGCGATTTTTTTTCAATCCTAACATACCAATACTTAGTACTCTGTGGAGGGTACTGACTTCTACGCCATCCAAATATAGCTCTACTATTGCTTGAGCTGCTGATAGATCCTTGTCATAGTAAGCGTCTTCTATTCTTTGATCGACTGAAATTGTAGACGAGGAGGTTTTAAAACTCTTCAAGGGAGCAGCTGGTCCGAAAGGCGCCGAGTCAGTATCAAATCCAGAATCTCTTTCCTGCTCAAGGTCTGATATGGGCATCCTTTCAAACGTTGCTTCACTTTCGACCGATTTGTTTGTCATAGCAACTTCCTGCAAAGATTCTACATACCTTCCGCTTACATTGTGAACATCGACTTTGGAAACCCCCCGTACTAGAGTCAAACGGTAATTCACAATTTCTTCTAGACTCTTGCCAAGCCACATCTCCGGTTTATCAAGGATTGTCGTGTCCCCGTGGAGTGGAGGCATCATAGGTCCAACTTTTACTTTGGGATAACCATACCTTCCAACAAATACTGATGGTGGTGTGGCACCAGAAAGCATCGTTGTCGAGAGCTTTGCAGAATTATCACTAAGGAATCTAATCCAATTTCTTTCTAATCTTGCTTTGACTTCATTGGCAGTAACCACATCGCTCTCTATAGAATCAAGAACGCAAAAGTTATTTGAAGGTATAGTCAGTGCGACTAAATAGTAATCCTATATTCGGAAATAGCTAGAGGTGAGATATATTGTGTTGATTATTATCGTATTTTTCTCCTTGGACTACTAAAATCATCCTTGAACAAGATCAGAGAACATTGATCCGCACTAATGTATGAGAAATTACTTTTCGTTAGTTTCTTATAATTGAATATTGTGTATTGATGCACAACGAACTAATCTCTCATATTTCTGAATTCATGCGGATCTCTAAGCTGCAAGAGTCAACCTGACTAAATCACCCAATGATGAATTTATAATAATATGGAGGTTCAGTCAATCCATAAATGTATTTATGCTTTTTCGAAACTTAGTATAACCTTCAGCTTGTAAAAACATTATTTATTTGAAGAATCTTTTTTCATACGATATCGTCAAGATATCTTATTATGAAATGCCTATCCCTAAAACAACCATATGCTGAACTCTTGGTATCAGGAAAAAAGACTATAGAATTGAGGGATTGGAACACTAGATTTAGAGGAAAATTCTTAATACATGCTTCAAAAAATATCGATTGCGAAAGGGCAGCATATTTAGGTATCGATTATAGAATGCTTACACAAGGTGCAATTATTGGCATTGCATTACTATATGATGTCAAACAATACAAGAACAGAGCAGAACTTGAAATAGACTATTACAAGCATTATGCAGATACCATGAAAATTGGTTCTTATAAGTACGGATTCATGGTAAAGAATGCAAACAGACTTCAAAATCCAATTCCTTATCGAGGCCAATTGAATTTCTTCGAAGTTGAGTATTCTATTTTCTGAAAGTCTCTATTGCCATTAGATTCGCTTTATGGCGTTTATAAGATTACTAGAATAGATTCCGAGTTGAATTCTGTTTATTTTCGGTGATGGCCATGCTAAATGCACGAATCTTTCGTCCAGTATATAGGGCCACCTCCAAAACGCTTAAGCAGCTTTAGATATTCATAAACCTGACCTTGTGTTAAAACTGTCTTCACTGTAAATCCGGAACTAGATTCGCCCATATAGAAGAGTATGTTTCTCATCACTGACGCGATTGTCTTAAAATATAGCATTCTACTTGCAGAAGGCGGATAAGCATGACCATCGTAAACTCATCTCTTTGTTATCCTCATTAATGATACATTTGAATATGTGTTCTAGGCAAAATTAAAAGCAGTTAGAAAGGGAATTGATAAGTGAAGAGATAGATGCATACATAGATACCGTGGTACCTAGTCTAATTGGAAACGTGCTCGACTTATGCACTTCAAAAAAAGAAATCTTCGAGGCTATCAAAACGATGTCTAATAGACTTTATGATGCAGCATCTGCTGAAGTAAAAAGAAGACGATTGTAGGCCAAATCAAACAAGGTACGAGAGCTGATTAAGGGCATTTAGTAAGAGATGAGATTGTCCATGGATGTATAGATAAACACTTTTTAAAAATCTAAAAAAGTTATTTTTATTCTAGGACATTTTAACTGAAATACAATATTTTTGTTATAAAGCAACTAATTTAGTGGGCTAGCAAGGTGTTGTTATGGATCCTATGATGGGTAATTAAATAATTCGCCATAGGAGCCCTGAATTTCAGATTAACTACTTGCTGTTGAAAACGAATAAAAATCTATTGGAGTCTTTTTGCGATTTAAAAATGAAAGAGTAAGCAGATCTTAATTATGTATCATGATAGTAGAACTAAAGAGTAATTATGGAAATCCATTGAGAAATGCTGCGAAATTTTATACACTTGGCGCAAGTTTATGATTACTCTTTGATCTAGCTCTATAAGAATTGTTTTCATCCAAAAGCTGCATATGTTCTTCCAGCGTATTATATCTAGAAAAGTCCATTCTAGTATCCTCGTAGTCCCCTATCTTTTGTAATTCTTCAACGATAGAGTCGTATTTCTCTGGCGTTCCTTCGGAGATCTTCCTCCTATTCTGTGATCCCGTCTTCTTTATTTCTGGCGATGAAGGTTGGGGCGTCATGACCTATATGCACTTAAGATATATAGCAAAGTGGTATATAATCTCATTTATTCAATCAACCCAAACGAACTATGAAATATACACAATGAATTGTGGAGCAGGTTGATCAGGGTGATCTAGTGTTATCTATCTGAGCCAGTATTGCTTTGTATTCTGATAAATAGATCTACAATCTTATCAAATATCATTTATCGACTAAAGTATTGCATTACAGTGATTCGATGGTATTGCGAACTCTAATCATTATCAAATTATTTAATCTGATTGTTGATCGCCTGCAATTACATGAAGTGCCATATACTAATTCAGAGAATATAGTGATAATGCTTTATAACAATCAAATGATGGATGATCTATTGATCCATCTGAGTCCCAGATGCATTTCTGGGTAGTCTGTCTGTAGAGTGGATTTAGGTGATTCATGCTTGGTAATTAAGTAGTCGTAGCAGTTGCATAATGGGAGTATTTCCTTGTTTTTCGTATAGCTAAAAATAACCCGTCAAGATGAAGTGTTTCATAGAAAAATGAACAATCATTTTATAAATGTGAGTGTAATTATAACACTATTCCTATTTTCTATTACATTACTGCTCTCATGTCTATTCACAAATGATCATAGGTTTGCCCTAGCAGAGCAACAAAAGGCTATATCCGCATCTAATTCCAACCAATCTAATAGGATACTTGGAGCTATTGCCTCAAATCTTTTTGGTAGTGATTCAGACTCTGTAGTAGCCGGTCATCATCCTCCAATTTATAATCAGTCCGAATCAAAACCGGATGCTCCAGCTAAAGAAAAAGGATTCTTGGTCGCGAGTGCAAAACCCGTCAATGTTTCTTATCCCTCTGAGTGGATAAAGAATAAAGGCATGAATATGCAATTTACTGGGGTTCATTCCATTCCAATTATTACTTTTTTGATTCCTGATTTTGAAGCTACGACAAGCAAAAGCAATTTCGTTGGAATATCCAAATACATTATTGGAGGTAATCATACTGCCGCAATGTCCTTGTCTAATTATGTGATTGAAGAACTCAAGGAATTGGAAAGTGATGGGAGCTTTCATCTTTACGAATCACATCTTGACAGAATTGGCCAAAACCGCAGTTTGGCACAAAGGATCGTCTACGCCACCAATATAGTAGACAACTCACCTGTTAGTGGAGCTGAAGTCATAGGTCATAGGAAGACCATGGAAGTAATCACAGTGAACAATGGAACTGCATATTTCTTTGTATACAGTGCAGATGCTAACAGATATCCGGTCTACATGGCTGAAGCATTTAAAATGCTTAACTCGTTAGAAATCAAATGATTGTTACCAATTAAATCAACATGAATGTAATCTTATTTATTACACTAGTGACATGTGGATGTGATTCTGGGGTCTACTTCTACCAACAGTACTACTATCTATAGAAAACATATAACAATCAATTCACGATTTGCTCTAACTCTACTTGGAATATGCTATTGATCGAGTTGTCAAAATCTTATCAGTATTGAGTTCTTGATGAATTATTTGCGGAATCCGATCATGGATAAACAGGTAGAATTGGTAGACAAATCATTAACTAGATTCTATTTTGTAGCTAGCAATTTACGCCTATCCATCGTTAGCAAGGTACTCCTTATGTGGTAATCGCAAAAATTATTTTTGGATAGGTCCACATTCGTATCTATTACTTGGCGGCAGGGATATCCATACAACATATTTTTCACTCCTTAAGTATCTAGAAATGTTAGGACTGAGAGTTTGGTATGAAGGATTATGATAAAACGTAGTAGGCCTTTTGTGTTAACGCAAAACACACTACGCAACTATTCTCCCCTACATTAAAAGTATATGGATCCTTTTTTTAGTACTCGCAACTATAGAGCAGTTTTCTATTCTGAACATGATAGAAAATAGTAAAAATTAGTTGTATAACTATCATTAATAAAATAAGAAAATATCCAAGTAACATATCTAAATTAGCTATTTCAACTCCTTAACTGAAATATATCAAAACAATACAATCATATGTACAGATGAAAAATCAATCTATAATAACTCTAATTGCAGTCGCAGCACTAGCAGGTATATTAATAACTGCAGCGGCAGTTAGTCAAGACGCTCTAGCCAAATGTAAGAAAAAATACCGTGGAGGACATGATAGTAAATCAAGTCAAACTATAGCTCAAACCAATTTTTGTGGTAATGGGAATTTGGCTATGAAAATCAGTTGTCAGAACTTGGCTAGTCAGATACACGGTAGTGGTAACGCTGTCAATGTGATAGGCTTGTAGTCAGGGTCTTTTTTGTTATAGTCACAAAAGTATGACAAACGGCGTAATTGAAGCTAGAATGGAGTATTAGTGGGATTACTACATACGTCTTTACCTTAATCTGCTCTATTGTCCTACAATATTTTAGAGGAGATTTCGGATCGGTATCGCATAGAAACTTCATTTTTTCTTAAAGTATCTAAATATAATACCTTATCATATTCTTGCCAAAAAGTCAACGACTTAAGTTTTCTATGGAGTACGTCCAATTTGATATTGATTAAATAATTCTTTGAAAAAATAAATTGTTAACAGCCATTAAGCTAAAGAAGGGGTTACCTTTGTGACCCTGTCGAATTTAAATCTACGATATTATCGTTTCCATCAGCCTGTGATGCTATATTCTCACACCTGATATTTAACGCAAATGGCTTATTCCCGCACGGATTAGCAGGTGATGCTCCTTGCGGATTCTTTGCAAACGCGTTGTTACCAATTATAGTCCCAGCCATAGCTGCCACAAGTATTAGAGCTGTTGCAGCCAAAGCGACCTCTTTTTTCATATTATTATGATGGTTCATTTACACTATGTGTGCTCTAATGCTTTATCTCGATTAGGACCATTAATGCTCTTTGATAAATCAGAATTATTTTCTTGTCTAATGAGTAGGTGTGATACTAACTGATTTGTATTTTTTAGAAATTTAACTAATAAAAGATCTAAAGTAAAGAATTGCAAATGACAATCCTTAAGAACTAACTGGTTGCTATGTCCATCCATGAATCTTGAGGGTAATCTTGATCAGAAGATTTAATTTTGTTAGAAATAAATGAAAGTACACTTATCAGTCGTGTTCTTTCTATATTTGTCCTCTTGTCATGACCTCCATTGGTCTAGGGATACAAAGGAGCAATCAAGTTCGTCGCTTGTTAAATGAAATGCGATTACATTACAAAATATTATTAGTAAATTCTATTATAATTTAATGAACAAAGACGCACTCAAGACACTTCTGATCATTAGGCAATTGGGGCAACTCTTGTCGGAAGTCTATTATATACAAATGCCTACGCAAGTACTCTCCAACAGCGTCAAGCATGCACAGATAAATTCCTTCCTCAAAATACCACTGAATACGACGTTTGTATTGGAGGAATGAATCAGGCTAATCAGGTTAGTGACAAAGGTACCCACATTTTTCTGTTTTGAAGTGTAGTTTGTTCAGGTACCTCTTTCGGAAGCCTTGTCCAAGTAGTAAAATAATTTTATTATCTTCTACTAGCATTCAATTGAAAGTTTCACTTATTATGTTTAAGGCAAATCGAAATTTGAAATTTTGATTATCTGAACGTAGTGCATCGCCATTACAAAGGTGATTTCATGAGTACATGAAAATTATTGAATCTCTACCTTTCAAAGTATAACATGTCCTCATTATGATATCCGCCAATAATGATGACCTATTTATAATGCAAAATAGTAGCATTCGATTAGATCAATCATGCAAACAGAGCATAAATCACCTAAAACGTTTGCATTTCCTGGTAGCACCACTCATTACTTGTCGTTATTGCCATTTGATATTGAATATATGGCGCTTAAACTAAAGCCTGACTTTGAATCAAAAACTCTTGCTAACTGCGAAGAGATCTTGCAAATAATAGCAAGACGTGAGATCACCGAAATTGAACTTGATATAGCTGAGATGAAAATTGATAAAGTGCTTTATTGTGATTCTATTGACTGCTATAACAAGAATACTAATAATTTCAGTGAATTGAATTTTGACACAAATAATGACAAATTAATTGTCAAGTTTGCTAACAAATTGCTAGAAGGTAAGAGCATGACTCTTGTTATCAAATACTCTGCTGGCTATCGGTATGTCGATAGTAATCTTGTAATTACTAAACCAAGAAGCGGTTTTCATTTTGTTGAATATGATGAATATCATCGAAAAACCATTGGGCAAGCATGGACTCAAGGTGAGACTACCGAGTCAAAGTATTGGTTTCCATGCATTGATCAACCACAGGCTAAATATCCCAGAGAAATTGAGGTTCTAACACCAGCAAACGTTACTGTTATTTCTAATGGAATAGAGAAGTCTAAAAGCAGAGTAGAAATACTTCAAGACAACAATAATGACTCAAAAAAACTAATAAGACATACTTGGGAAGAAAAGATTCCCAATCCAGCGTATCTCACATCTGTTGTTATAGGTACATTTAGTCGAAAGGATGAGGAGTATTTGAGTAGTAGGAGTAAAAGGAAGATCAATCTATCATATTTTTGGCCATTAGACTTTGATCATGATTACGGTGTGCGTAATTTTCAAAACACTCCGAGAATGATCAAATATTTTGAGGAATTTCTAGATTCACCCTATCCATACGACAAGTATTCACAAGTTACAGTAGAGGGTTTTGAATTAGGTGGAATGGAAAATACCAGTTGTACTACCTTGACTCGAAATATCTTATACGATGAGAGAGGCTCACTTGATTATACTAGCGACGATGTTATTTCTCACGAGCTAGCCCATCAGTGGTTTGGCGATTTGATTACATGCAAGGATTGGTCGCATATCTGGCTTAACGAAGGATTTGCGACATATTTTGAAGCCTTGTACCGTGAAGCGAGCAGAGGAATAGATGAGTTTCAAAACTATATTTTGCAGATGGCCGATTCCTACTTAGATGAAGCTAGTACTCTATACAAGAGATCTATAGTAACCAAAGTGTACAAGCACCCAGACGAGCTATTCGATTCTCATTCGTACAAAAAAGGAGGTTGCATTCTACATATGCTTAGAAACTATCTTGGTTATGAAATATTCAAGAAGAGTTTAAAGACTTATGTGGATACTTATAAAACTAAATCCGCAAAGACAGATGACTTGCGAAAAATTTTTGAATACGTTTCAGGTAAGAGTTTGGAACAGTTTTTTGATCAATGGGTATACGGGGCTGGTCATCCTGAACTAGACATTGAATTTTCACAAGATACCAAGAATATAAAATTCAAAATAACGCAAGTACAGGATGGAACTATGTTTGAATTTGGCCTTGAAATCGTATTGGTTTATCAATATTCAGCTGATGATGGAACTACACAAGAAAAAAGATTAAATGAAACGATTAAAATCTCAGAAAAGGTAACAGAAAAGAGTTTCGAAATTCCATTAGACGACAAAGGAAGCAAAATGAAAATCAAAACCTTTTCTATCGATCCACATTTCAAGGTTTTAAAAGAAATCAAATCAACAAAAGCTCCTGAAGACCTTCTCATAACTCAACTAGAACATGGTGATACAATATTCTCCAAAGTAAATGCAGCGCGCGCTCTTAAGGACAAATTTTCCGATGATGTAGTAAATGCATTAAAAAATCTAATTCTGAATCAAGATACATTTTGGGCAGTATCAGTCGAAGTTGCCAATACGCTGGGCTCGTATTATACGGTGAATGATTATATAAAGACAAATAAGGCCTATTCATCTCTTGTGGATTGTTTTTCTAATGGAATAAAAAATTCCAAGTCTCGGAGAGCAGTTGTACGAAACATCGGTATTTTCGAAAAAGAGGATTCAATCGATCTACTTGTACCCCTGGTTGAGAAACAGATTGATCCAAGTTATTTTGTCGAAGGCGAGGCTGCTACTGCATTGGGAAAGAGTTGTAAGCATATCTTGGACAAAACTAAGAAGCAGGAAATAATTTCAATATTAAAAAATGTCGCCGAAAGAACTGATACATTTAGAAATATTCCAGCCCGTTGGGCAATCGATGGCTTGAAGCATTTATTCAAAGATGATGACAAACAAATTATTTCCGAAATTATGATTTTTCTAATTGATAAAACCAAGCATGGAAATCATGATTTGGTACGTCGTGCTGCAACTCCAGCATTGGGAAAATTCCTTCTGGATAAAGACAAAAAATTCAATTCTGATGTATTTGAAAGGTTAAAGGACCTTTTGAGAGATGAGCGTTCACTTATCAGGACTAGCGCTTGTACTGCCTTTGCCGATCCTGACGCCAAGCCTTTAAAGCCGGATGTCATATTGATAGATATCCTTAATCAATTAACATTTGTTGCAGGGCATGATATTGATGGATTCACACGAAGGGCTGCCGAAACTAGCTTTCTCACAATTAAAGATTGGATCAAGGAATGGTCAGAAACACCATCACCAATAGCGCTTGATCTAAGAGAAAAGGAAGATACTACTGCATATGAAGAGAAAATAAAGAAACATCAAGAAAATGCACTTACCTTACTACGTAAAGATGTGCTAGTTAATGAATAGCAATGAAGACATTCGCTTATGCTTGTAATCATACGTTGACAAATGTCCAAAATTCCGTGCTAGCACTCAGTTTCGTATTTTGAAAATCGAAATTAGTTATCAGTTCTACTGCTAGTTTAGCTCCAGACGACTTTTGTTGATGCTACAATTTTCCTTGTTTATTCTCCATCGTCTACTTCATCAAACCTATACCTGGCATGAATTACAAATGAATTGGTGATAAATGAAATTTAAGAGATGGTCTCGATAGTTAGTAACAATTATTGTAGGTATCTGATATTATGAATCAGCAATGGGCTCTGGAATCGAAAGAACTGTGTACCATAAAGATCTTTCGTTCGTTCTTTTCAGCAATCATGCATTCTCCAATTCAATTCCAGAAGATATTTATATCAAATCCAAGAATTCACAAAAAGTAATATGGCTCACTCTGCCCGTCCTCTGACATCTCGCGAGTTTAAGATTATGCTCCAAACCAAGCATTTTACGGATAGGCTAAAAGGGGTTAAGGAAATTTCGAGTCTTATCAAAAGAATGGTTGAAGAACAGGGTGGAAAATTCAAGGTGCCTGATAAATATAAAGAAGAGGAAAGGACAACTTGGTTTTTAGATACCAAAGAATATGATCTCTATCGAGATAAAAAATTCCTTCTCCGAATAAGAAAAGAAAAAGAGTCTGGAATATATGATATTACATTGAAATGTAGACATTCTGATAGGTATGTTTGTGCCTTGTATGACCTTTCTGTTGCTGAAGATATAGAAGATAAATTCGAGAATGACTTCAAAACCAAGTTCGAGGAGGATATAGTTACAACCAAGATGACCGATGCAACTACTACTTCTATCAGCAAATTTTCTCTTTCAGCATCTTTTGAGGGTAAAGAAAAACCAGACTTTGGGAAAATCAAAGACTTAGTTTCATTCTTTCCTGATCTGGAATTAGAAGGAATTGATTACAATGAACCACTAACTCCGGTAAATAATTTCAAAGCTACGGAAATCTCATCAAAGATTGGGACGATCACATTTTCAGGTGATGATACCGAGATCGAGCCGGAGCTTAACTTGTGGTATTCAGCCGACAAAGAAGACAAGATACTCATCGTAGAATTCACGTTTAAGTGTAAAGCAGCAAAACAAGACAATGACAAAGATAAAGGAGTCTTGCTAGAAAAATACCCAAAAAAGCTTGTCTTAGGAGCAAGTCAATTTTACGAGTCATTGCAAAAAGATGAAAATATTGTAGATTTAGACACTACGAAAACAAAAACAGACTATGCTTACTCTAATAAATGAAGATTGTAGCCGCTAACTGGTCAATTTTTAAATCTACCAAGCTTACAGATAACTGGCTGAACGAAATCATAGTCTAATCCTCATCCTTATTCATCCTGGTAATAGAGTTCTGTATTTATTTTGTCGGTGATTTCACTTGTCCCTTTATTTCGCCCTTCTCATGATCCAATGTACGAATTTCCACAAAAGCCTTACCCTGTTTCATTAGACTCACCAAATCAGTTATTTTCTTGCCAGCTAATGGGCCATCAAGATCATCGGATGTTATGGTTCCGGTAGATAGTACTCCATTCACTTTTCCAGTAGGTATGCCTGACTTACCATTATGAATTGCATATGGGTCAAATACTTGCGCAAGTAGCGATCCATTGCTTTCGATTATGTGTGCCCCAATTACTCCATCGATATTATTTGTGTTTACTTCATAGCTTAATGTATCGTTCGAGTTTGGAGTGAATTTAGCCATCCCGGTTGCTTGGGCATTTACAGGGGGATTCTCATTTTTACCAGTTAGTGTTGCTGTGTACGTTACTTGTTGCTGCTTTTGTGCGAGTACCAAGATTGAAACATTGCCCGACCACACGAGTGTATTAACAATCAACAGCGCCGCGACAAAACTTGTAAGAAATATTCCCTTAGTTGGTACTGACTTATCCTTTATCATATAAATATACTATAATTTCTTAGTGAAGACTGTAATAATACAGGTTACTTAACCTTGTTAATTTAATAATGCATGATATCTTGACGTATCTACAATAAACAAACAGCCTTGTACTATTCTACAAATTCAATCATCTATAAATCAAGTAACATTATGTTGTTACTGTATTTATCAATTTTAGACTAACGATATCATTTTGGATGTCGGTGCTTGACTAGGCCAAAACCAAAGACAACGGGGGTATTAGGGTAATATTTTGATCCAGCCTCTTTTGTAATTGACAATACCGACATTAGACTAGCAGTACTGACTGATTCCAGTTTCTATGTACACTGTCACAAATTGTAGTTTCAATGTTAGGGGGCCGTGTAAACAATAATTTATGCGTTCATTTTCATGTTAACAAACTTCTCATTAACGGTTTTAATCTACTATTGTGATTTTTGTGCCGCTCCTTAGCCTTACACCTTCGTCAAGCTCTAACTACGATGCGCTTTCTGATTTAATGAAATCTTTTTTGGCTATTAGCCTACTTACTAGAGTAACTAGATTTGCGTTCTTGTGTTGAATCATAATATATAATGTCTATTGGTTTCTATTATTCTTAGCATCATTGATAAAATAATAAACAATATGCTACGAGACAATGATGTTTTCTACTTGTTAGCATTGGCGAAGAATTGTTCTCCGGTGGCCATCGTTACCTCTGTAATCCATTCGCACTTGATGTCCACTTTATCATGATGTTTGACAACAGCCTCTCTGTCAGGCGCATTTAGAAGACAGAAGCATACGCTTGCCTCCTTATTGTAAAAGAGATTAACATGCCTGACGCCATATTCGTCTGCTGGATCGTCCATCAATTGTCTCAGATGACTTTCCTTAAAGGGCACTTTGTGGACATCAAGAAAAATTGGCAATATTATGGATAATTGAAAGTTGTATATAACTTCTTCCGATGAGTGTGTTTGAATAACGACAATAATGACGTCCTCAGATCAAGAATTATGATCGGAACATGATAGAATAGATCATTTGTCACGACAAACAGGATAAAGATCGTAGTGGAATTGACCGCTTATTGATATTGAATTGCTTACTACTAGTGGTGATATCAGATGCAACAGAAAAAGCATGGGCAAAACAATGATTTCACGATAATGCAAGTAGTGATCGAAATCGAGATAAGGAGTAGACGGTAGCATAGGAACGAGATAATGTGATGTTCCTAGAAAAAATATTGCAAAATTCTAAAAAGAAAACTGAATCAAAATATTTGCAATATTGGGCCTTATGGTGGAACAGGTGTAACATAAGCAGAGGTAGGCAGCGAATCATATCTCTTCACCATAGATTTAACTACACGTTAAGGCCTGTAAATAATTAATTTGAGAAACATATTATAAATTTTATGAGAAATAGTGTGTATTCAAGTCTAGTATTTAATGATAGATTTTTGACTGACGTTATTGCATTACAAAAGAGCTCCAACAATGCTGACCATGTTATCTCTTACTAAACGTTGGGTGAACAACAGAAATCTAAATGATATATTCAATTAGCAAATCGAAAAGGAAGCTACTTGTCTCGACTTGCTGGTAGGTTAATCAGTTTGGGTTGGTAATGCTTTACTATATTAGAATAGACTAGCTAAGGAATCATCACCTGATTAGTGTATATATAAATGTAATTTAGGGATTACACTATTTGTACTAATGGGAACATCTGATATCCGTGTCTACATACTAATTTACGTTATATTCGTGAACTTGTAGACTCTTATCTAATCTTTATCAATATGTAGATAGTGGAATGACCTGTCTCATCATGGATTTTATTGTATTGGATCTAGACTCGGTCAGCATATTTAATTTAAATATGATTATAAAGATATAACTGAGTTAAGGTACGACAATTATATTATATCTTTTAGTTGGTAGTTGATCTGACCAATTTTTCAATGCCTATCAAAGTGATATAAAAGTAACTAGAATTCTCTTGAGATTGAGATATATAAAAGTAAATCAAGATATGTATTGTAGATTTCATGCCTCAAGTAGGTTTTCGCAGTCCAAGCGGCGTAATGGAGGTACGTCACTCTGAGAACCTATATAGGCAAATTTTAGATGTAATATCCGCCACTCAAGAAAAAGCTGATTTTTGTATAGATAACAAAGGTTTGTCAATTCTAGTGACTGATAAGCGTTTGCTCGATGCTGTAAAGGACTTGGTAAGGGCTGGTGTAAAATTAAGGTTTATCACCAATATAACCAGAGAAAATATTTCATTTTGTAAACTCCTACTAAAGCATTGCAACACAGTGTTTCACGCAGACTGGGTTAATGGTAATTTTCTAATAATAGATGCAGGAAAGTATTTGTTCTATGTTGTAGAAAGCGAACTAGAAAATGATAAAAAAGTTCAGGAACAAGTTTTATTCAACGATGATAAATCATTTGTAGATGCACAGCAGTTTTTATTTGAAAATGTGTGTGGCAATTCGATCCGTGCCAAAGAGAAGATAAGAGAAATTGAAAGAGGATTTAGGGGCGAATTTACCGATATGGTCGAAAACGCATCTGAAATTCAAAGAATTGGCATTAATATTTTAGAATCGGCATCTTTTGAAATACTCGTGTTATTTTCGACAACTAATTTGGTCAATCTAGCCTCGAGCAGTGGAATATTAAATTCACTGTGGCGAGCATCGAAGCGTGGCGTGACAATTAAAATGTTGATACAGTCCGATCCTGATCAGTCAAACGATTTTGTGCAAAAAATAATTGATGAAAAACATCTGGCAATTAATGTCCAGCATATTACAAAGCCGTTACAAAGTAAGATAGCTACTTTAGTAATTGATCAAACCATTTCCTTAGCAATAGATGCTAAAGAAGATAATTCTGAAAAAACATTTGCCGAAAATACAATGATTGCTATACATTCAAACAACGAATCAACCGTCTCTTCTAGTACTTCTATATTTGAAACTCTATGGATACAGTCTGAGTTCGATAAACAAAACAAAGTAAAACAGGCATACTTTCAAATATTTAAGGGCCTTAAGCTTAAAGATGAAACATACAATAGGCGTTGGTCCTCTTCTCACGAAGAAACAACTGACAAATGAGTAAAAAAATAAAACACAAAACAAACTACTAGAGATGCTCTAGATTCTTTTTCATCATCCTTAGTTAGGAGTACGCTGCAAAATATTTTGAAATAGACAAAATATACAATATATTTTCGACAAGGCTGTCGTTTATTAGTTAGTAAGACTGATATTATTATAATTATACGTGCCTGGGACTTCGTATCGAATCGATACTTCATTCGTATTTCTACGACAATAGGATATAGCTAATCCTTCCCAGACAATACGTGAACAAGATGCTTTGACTCAGTCATTGTCTTCTAATCTCTTTCTTAGAGCAGCTTCTAATACTTCCTTATCAATACTGGCGACAACTTTATTACTTGCCGTCTTCATGTCGTCGATGTATTTCAGACCATCTGAATCTATATTGCCGTTAGGATTAGCATCAGCAATAGTCTTTATAGCAGTGCCCAAACCCATTAATACTGCTAATGATTCATCGAGAGTAAATGTTACCGATTCCGGCTTATAGTTTGATTCTATCGTATCCATCTTGTCTAATAACTTTTGAACTATAAGACACTTAAGTTCATTGCTATATCTGGTTGGTAATTTGGACAGTAGCTTTAAACCATCAATCGAATTCCTAGTGATATGTCAACAGACAATTGCAGCAATCTTAAGCAATTGTTATTCATGGTATTCTAGAATCTGATCCCAAGAAGTAGAGTAGTATTGGTACTGCCATTAGAATACACATTTATGTTCGCACTAATTCTTAACTCCTATAGAGATCAAGATGTCTAATGAAAATCCAGCATTCTCAAGAATCTTGGTAGCTGTCGATGGATCTAAACTTTCACTTGATGCAGCAGAAAGGGCCTTAGATTTGGCAAGACTTTTCCATGCGAATCTATATGCCATAACGGTCTCATATATTCCAGAGTCATATCATCTGAAACAAGAAGATATATTGAATAACTCAAAAAATAAAGAATCTATGACAAATGCGAAGACATGGTTGGATAATTTTATGCAATCGGCAAAAGAATATAATGTTATACTTAAGACTGAACTAATTAACAGTCATAGACCAGTGGACTACGTAATCATGGAATATGCAGAACAAGAAAAGATAGATTTAATTGTAATGGGAACAAGAGGACATTCTGGTTTAAAGGACCTAGTGCTTGGAAGTGTCGCATCCTCTGTAATAACATACGCTCACTGTCCAGTCATGGTAGTGAAGTGATACTATTTTAGGCAGCAATTCGATCGTCAAGTCGAATCTAATAAATTGGTAAATTAATGTGGGAATTCGATCATTAATCAAAGGACGAATGTGTAATATAATATTGGTCGTACATTTGGATATTTGCTGTCACTATGAAGTAAAGGTAATTGGATTAATTTATTTAAGGATATGAATTATCTGTCTTTTTATCTAAACACTTCAGAAATTTGGTAGTTTCGACTACCATCTTCAACAAAAATTGTAGTAAGCAATAGATTAGTTTCAAGATATATTTATGGGGAGAATCTAACAAACCTTTTAACATGGTCTAATCATCTTGCAAGAATTTTAATCTTCATTTCAAAATGTTCAAACACTCATAATTACACCCGAGCTTAGGAACAGGAAGAACTATGTGAGAATAAGAAATAGATACCTGATTATCTATTTCAGTGATAAGTAATGAAAGCATCTGATCTCTTTATAAAATGTCTTGAGGCAGAAAGGATAGAATATATTTTTGGATTGCCAGGTGAAGAGAATGCTGATCTTATGATTTCACTAGAAAGTTCAAGGTCTATTAGATTTATACTAGTTCGACATGAACAGGCAGCTGCCTTCATGGCTGATATGTACGGGAGATTGACCGGTAAAGTAGGAGTGTGTCTCTCTACCTTGGGGCCAGGAGCAACCAACCTGACTACTGGTGTGGCAAATGCAAATATGGATAGATCTCCAATTCTGGCTATAACCGGACAAACGAGCACCATTTATCTGCATAAGGAATCTCATCAAAATATGGATGCTGTAAGTATGTTTCTACCAATAACAAAATGGAGATGGTCAATACGGAATCCTGATAGCATACCACAAATAATTAGAAGAGCCTGCAAAATTTCATTGGAAGAAAAGGCGGGAGCAGTTCATCTTGAGCTACCTCAAGATATAGCAAAAATGAATTCTGACATCTTACCAATAGATCCTAGTCAACAACCTTCTAGATCACGGCCTAGCAGGGCCTTGATAGAAAGAGCTGCAAAAATGATCATGGAGGCAAAGATGCCATTATTATTGGTTGGCAACGGCTGTATACGAGGTAATGCCTCCGACTGTATGAGAGAATTTGTAGAAAAAACTGGGATTTGTTCTATGAACACCTTTATGGCTAAGGGAGTTATATCTGATAGGGCTGAGAGGCATTTACAGACGATTGGGATCAAGGAAGCTGATCACGCTTTGCTTGCAATGAAAAATTCTGACCTAATAGTTGCTGCTGGATACGACCTTGTCGAATACAGTCCAAAAAATTGGAATAGCGATTTACGCAAGAATATCATTCATATTGATTTTACTCCTGCAGAGGTTGATACATATTACATTCCGACAATAGAGCTTGCAGCTGATATTGAATTTACTATTAAAGCCATAATTGAAGAGATCGATAAAATTAAACAAAGAACAATATCTCCTGTTGATTTAAAGGATACCAATCAAAGAAATTCTGGGCAAGTAACGAAATTTGACAGAGACATTGATAAAAGAGAAATGCCTAATCTCTTCCAGAGAATCAAAAAGGAAGTTGTTTGGAGAAATACTGAAAAATTTAAACGCAATCTTTCATATCCGATTCAACCTGAAAAGCTTGTATTTGACGTAAGATCTGCACTAGACGAGAAAGACATAGTTATTTCAGATGTAGGAGTACACAAACTTTGGATATCAAAGCTTTATGAAACATACTTACCGAATACATGTATCATTCCCAATGGTTTTTGCTCTATGGGATTTGCCTTACCAGCCGCCATTGCGGCGCAGCTTGCAAAGCAGGATAGAAAAGTTGTAGCAATGTGTGGAGATGGTGGTTTCTTGATGAATGTTCAAGATCTAGAAACAGCTGTTAGACTCAAGTTACCTATTATTGTTATAGTGTGGTGTGATTCTGATTACGGGTTAATCTCCTTGAAACAAAAAGAAGAATTTGGCAAAAGTGCATTTACTAAGTTCAATAACCCAGATTTTGCCAAGCTCGCCGAAAGTTTTGGAGCTATTGGGTACAATATAAAATCAACAACAGAATTCTCAAGGACCCTTTGTAAAGCAAAGGAATCTACAGACACCCCTATAATAATATCAATAGGTGTCGATTATTCAAGAAATACCCTACTGCTAAACGATAATTTCACAGCTCTACAAATCGGGCATTTTGCAGGATGACAATTGTATAAGATTATGCAATGACAACGCGCATTGTAATAATGACCTGATATGAGGTTCTCAACTAATAGTATAGCCATTTAACCTCTTTATAAGATGCAAAAGGTGTAAGTACGATTGTTGGAATATACTAGTATGAAATATACACGATGCTAGTCAGAGTTAACAAAATTATCGATAATGTTAAGGTTACGGTTACAAAGCTTGACATTGAAGATGACGGCTCTATCACAACTTTGGAAAATCTAGAACTTGATCTGCCTTCAACAGATGATTCAATCATTGAAATATTAAAGAATTCTCAATATGCATGCATATTTACAAGTAGAAGCACAAATACTATTAATGAGAATGAAGGCAAGAATACTGTTATCATAGCAAACGCAATGACCGCAGAAGAACTTGCCCATGAACAAAGAAAGACGATCGATGCGGTCAGAATGAGGAGAAAATAATGATAATTGCACTGACAAGTAACTAGTCTTCAAGCTTAGAAGAATGTGCCTTTAACTACGCAGATCTAAGTTATAATATATCGGGAATGATTTCGAGAAGGACTAAACTTATATTCATGCGTTGTTTGTCTGTTCCTGAATGAAGGCAAAACTGATGACAGCATTTATCGCTGTATTAGTATCAACATTGTTATTACTTGGTTTAACAAGTCCCTTGACACTTAATTATAAAACGAAAGCACAGCAAACGTTAGTAACTCGGATATTAGTTGGTGGCGGAAATAATACTTATCCTTTCTATGGATATGATCCCCAAAGAGTAGACATCAAAGCTGGAAGTACAGTAATCTGGAGTGTTCCATCGATGGCGCCGCTTGAACCTCATACTGTTTCATTTGTATTTAACAACAAGGCCTTTGCTCTTCCTACTGCACCATTTGTTATACCAAGCTCTTCAAAGTTTGTGCCCTTGCCTAAGGACGCCAATAGTAAACCAAACGTTGTACCTAGCAAAAATGGAACTAGTATTGCACTTGTCAGTAATGCAATGTCTTACGATCCATCTTCGATAGATCAAACGGGTAGAGCAAAAACATATAATCCCAACAGTAGTTTACGTGTGTACGGTAATGAGCACTACATTAACTCTGGTTGGCTCATTCCAAAGGGAACTGAAAAAATATTCCCTGGTGCTTCAACCATATTCACTCTGACCTTCCCAAAGTCAGGGACCTATAACTATACGTGCACATTGCATCCCTGGATGATCGGACAAGTTGTGGTAAAGTAATAGCTGAAAACTTAACAACAACACGAATATTCCTAATTCACAAAACCACAATGTATTTAGGAATTTTTGCCAATGCCTCATTTTTTGTGGCCTGAAAGCGATAAATTATTGTGTCACTCGACAAGTTTTCCAACGCAATTTTATATTTGGCTATTTATTTGTCTATAACTAACTTTAATAAGAATGTGCAAAGTATTTTTAAAGATAAAATATCAAGCATGTCTGAAATGTAAATTATATGATTACTATAGGGATCATGATTTTCGCAATGTTATCTGAAAATTGTGCCAACAATTAGAACATAAATCCAATTTGGCAATATGTGTTCTATATTGTGATCATGGCCATCTGATATTTCATATTGGATGAGGTTAATTGTCTACACACGGATTTATGAATAGAGTCAAGATGCAGGAAAATAGATCGACTGGCTATTACAGAAAGGCCAGAAAAAAATTGCGAATAATAGTATTGTCTAATAACGTAAATGATTATGATACAGGAGAAAATGCCGTATCAAATAAAAAAAGCGTAGATACCAAAGATCGTGATATCTTCGCCTGATTATTCAAAGATATGTGAACGTAATCATAAAATAAATACTATTCTAATAGCTACAGCATTATATCCGAAATATCCAAAGATATCTAAGCTTATTGTTTAGAATTCAAGCAACATTATCTATTACCATCTGACTCAATCTTGAATAGGCAATTGATATGGTATAATCACAATCATGATTATGATGACGATCCTGTTCGTAACTGCAATATCAAATTATTTGGCTATTTTTGTTGTCTGATTTGTTCTTCGAAATGATGCTTCCATCCTTTAGGTAGAGATTCAATACTGATGGCCTTCTTCATGGTTTCGACATCATTTTTATCTTCTACATATAAACGAACTATATCGTTTATAGTAACATTATTTCTATTTCTACTAAAAAGTTTAAGTTCGTCCCCTGCTCCAACCTCTCCCTCTCTTAATACCTTAAAGTAAATACCTGGCCGCCGACTTTTCAGAAACATTCTAATCACGTCTGTTCTCCCAAACTTAATTCCAAGCTTATAACACGGCATTCGTGGTTGTGTTGCTATTAGTCTGGAAGTGCCAACTTGAAATTTATCACCAATGTTCACAGAGTCCTCGACTAATCCTTCCGTTGTGAAATTTTCACCAAACATTCCCCATGAGAAAGCCATATCAGGTAATTCCCGTTGCCAATACTCATAATGCTCTGAAGGATATGCATATATTGCCTTATCAATCCCTCCATGTACTGTCAGGTCCGCCTGTTTATCTCCGTCTAGATTTAGCTTCCTCAATTTAACACGTCCTTTTACTGGTTCCTTGAAAATTCCTGTCATAACCACGTCTCCTTTGAATTTGACCTCACGAGGTAGTCCTACATTGACAGAAAGGATTTTCATTACTATGTTCTATACTAATCATATGTCTTATAAATAGTAGGCAAATAAAAAGTCGAGATAATTTTTGGTGATTATAAAATATTGATCCCTAAAATAAAATAAAATAATATACCAAGTAGGTTATTTGCATGATAGGGAAAGCTAACGACCTATCTTATCCTTTCAATGCATAATATGCAGCAAGCAAGCCACCACGCAGAACGTCACAGGTATGCATACTGCACTAGAGGATCCAACACGGATGATTATCACTGGAAAATCGAGCTTAGTAAAATACTTGAACTAAAATTGAATACATAATTATAATACAAATACTGATTTTATTATTACTAATCATTATATATTAATTGTTAAATCTGTTTAGACTGTCTTACAAATGTGATCGCTAATGACAATGCTTCTTATGAAACAAAGCAAATGTATATAATTGTAGATTCTTTGAACCAAATTAGAATAGTATTTTTGTTTCTAGAAACCATGAACATAGAGATAACCACCTCATTATCCAATGTAATGAAAAAATAAAGTGATGGCAGTTTTATGAAGATCTTACACCTTTCAGATAGTTCCTTACCTGATTGGAGAATAGAAAAGTCTGCGTTGAGTTCAAAAAAAATGGACGACTCTATTTACTTTGGAGGGCCAAGAAATTCTAGTTACAATTCAATATTCGATAAAATTTATGACATTTCTTGGACGTCTAGATCAAGAAATAGACTTCCATTTCATTGGAATTCGGTAAAAAAGCAGATGTTAAATACTATTAGAGAATTAAGGCCAGATATTATACACGCACATAATATTTTCTCTGCTGCAATGGTAACTGAAATAGGTGATTATCCGCTGGTTTATGATGATCATGAATATTGGTCAATGTATGCTAAAATTAAGCTAGAAGCTTATTCCGATTATTGGAGCAATAAAAAAGGAGGATTGTCAAATATAAAAAACTCAGGTAAAAAATTTGTACTAGATCTCGTTCACAAACGATTTGCAAAAATCTGGTCAAAATCAGAAAAAGACATAGTAATGAACAATCCCACAATTACAGTTTCAAAACCTATTATAGACGAATTCATAAAGTTTAGTAAGAAAATCTATTTGGTACCGAATTTTCCTGGTACCACTGAGACTGAGAACATTCCAGAACCAAAATATCATGATACTTTATCATCAGTCTATGCAGGGAATCAGATGAGAGGCCCAATTAAACCTAAACACGTTGATTTGGAAGGATTCTTTAATCTATTCGAACAAAATAATATCGGAAAATTATCTGTTCTTGGATGGGATGGCGATTCTACCTCTAATGTCATATTCCAGGGACATTTAAATAGGATTCAAATGTACAGCGAAATGCAAAAGAATTCTGTAGGGTTGATTCCTTTTAAGAAACATTGGTTTCATCCATTTAGTAGTCCTAATAAGGCTTATGAGTACGCTCACGCCGGTCTTTTGGTAATGAATACCTCTGATTTAATCTCTATAACTGCGAATCTTAGAGAACATTGTATACAATTCGAGAACTATGAAGATTTAACAAGAAAACTATGTGATTTGAGCAATGACCTAGAGGAACTTTACTCAAAACGATTAAATCTTTATCGGTTTGCTCGAAATAATTTATTATGGGAAAAATTTGAAAAGAATATATTTGAATCATACAAGGCTTGTTGAGCACTGAATTCATTGATCTGTCTCGCGAAAAGGACTCTATAAGATTAATCCATCAAACTTAAAGGCCCGATCTCCTTTTATCATGGCTAGATCGATCCTTCAGACCTTGACTGACCTAATCTGCCTTCTGTCGTCTAAAGGTTAAAAATGTACATACTATAATAACAATATTATCTTAATTTATGCAATATATCGAATAATATCATATCAAGCGGTATCGTGCTAAATTCATCTATCAATAGGAACCTATTTAAAAATATCAATACCGATATAAAGTACCTAGAATTTCAAATTGATTTTTAATGGATGTAGTAAATTAGAGAAAATTATTAATTTTACACCTATAAAGAAAAGTCCATTTTAAGACAGGAATCTAAAATCATGATAACTTTATTACTAGTCAGAATTCAAAAGGATTCCAGATTAGGGTTGAATTTTTAATTTGAATATTACTAATTCCTCCACACAACCTATCACAATCAATGATCTAAATTCCACTTTTAATCGATCATGAATCTTGATAATGTAAGTTATTATTTGACACATTATACCCGATAGTTTCAATAACCTATTATGATCAAAAAATGCTTTTCAGAGACAAGTACGATGTATGTTGCAAAATTATTATATGCTTATCAAATTCATCATTTTCAAATGGGTGCGCAATAGAATATGGATATAGCACATATAGGAAATGTCGCAGGGATTGGTTCAACTCTTGCGGAAGAGCAGCGTCGAATGGGACTTGACACAAAAGTATTTGTTTTTGATGAAATGACTAAAAAAATGTTTGGTGGCACCATGATCAATTATAACTCCATTCTTGAAAAAGTGTTTTTTCTTATACTATTGAAATTTTATGACATATGGCATTATCATTATCCATATGGTGGTTTGAATTCATACTTAAAGAAAAATTTTAAGGATAGAGTTTTTTTGAAGCATTATCATGGGAGCGATATACGTGGATCTGGGAAAATCGATTTGGATTTTTGTCTAGTTTCCACCCCTGACCTACTAAAATATGTTCCAAATGGTGAATGGTTACCTACTCCAATAAACTTAGCAAAGATTCATAAATTCATAAAAACATCCAATAATAAATCTTTTCATTCTCCTATTCGCATTGCACATTATCCTTATTATAGCAACAAACCAGAGTGGGATTATTTTTCACATGTTTTTAGTGCTATGGAAAAAAGAAATCAAGTTCAGATAATCAAAATTTTCCAATCAACTTATGATCAATCTTTGAAATCGATATCTGAGTGTGATCTGGTTGTGGGAAAGATATTACCTGAAATGGGCTGGATTGGTAAAATAGAATTGGAAGCAATGGCTCTTGGTAAACCTGTAATTGCTTATATTTCCGATGAATTATATGAAAAGTATAAACCTCCGGTGTATAGAACTACTAAAGAAACTCTTGAAAAGGATTTAACTGACCTTATCCTTGATGATTCAGTCCAAAAAAGGCTTTCAGAGGAAGGACAGCCATATGTTAGGAAATATCATGATTCTTCAATAATATCTGATAAGGTTTTGGACTATTATTCCGTAATGAAAGAACGATCATGATGATATTTCTAAGCCAAAGATATCTCCATAAATATAATGAGTCGCGAAACTGATTTTCAACTCCAAATGATTAACAGTCAAACGTGATTATTAATCTGAGTAAAAGTATAGTGAACAGAATGCCATAACTGTGTTTTCATACTAGCAGAAGACGAAGACAAAATTAACAATAATAAGTTCCGTTGAGTATATCTTCCAATCTTAAATTAAGTTGTGTGACTTCTTTTGTAGTCCACGATTCTATACATCCAATATCATTATTCCAAATCTTAACTCTTTTTGTAGCACCCTGTTTTTTTACCTGAAATATTCTATGGATTTTTAACCTTTCTTGCACAACTATTTCCATTATTCCAGTTTCACATCCCTTGTAACTGTCTAAACTTGGTAGAGGGCCATACCAATCCATTGAGTAGATCCCCTCGTCCAATCTTTCTAGTAAGGATTTACATTCCCTAATTGTTTCAAGTCGAGATACGGTTTCAATATTTTTTTCATTTCGCGTTCTCAAGCCATGAATTAGAGTCATATGAATAATGATTTTTAGAAATATTGGTATATTTGGATTAGATTGAATATTATGTCATAAATGTATAGGAAGTTTTTCTTATATTAATCGTAAATCTGTAAATAGCTGTAACATGTATTTTCCTACCAAGACTCTTTCTATACCCACAGATGAGTATTGAGTTAGATTTCCACTTTGAAGATCTTGATGATCAATTTTCATCTATGGAATAGAAATTAGCAATGGGCTATGTCGAGTACGAGTTTTTTGCCATTGACTAGAATTTTAGCGTACTTATGATTGACTGCAGTTTAAATACTATATCTGCTGTTATTCTTAATTTCAGTATTTCCTTCGGTCCTCAATTAGTATAGCGTGAATAGTATGATAATATTTCATGTGCTTACTAGGACAATACCCCTAAAATTAGAATGTCATCTACTTCAGTTCACAAATCAAGGATTAGTTCTGTTCTCATGTAATATAATTTGCTATAATCGAAGCATTTTCCTTTGATATCTTATGGAAGAACTTACTAAAATAAGAATCAATCCCGATGTAACGTTTCCTATTTTTGTTAAAATACGTTACTGTAATCGTTGCTAACAGATATTAAGTTGTCTACTGAACCAAAAATTGGTTTGGTTATTGAGATACTGTCGAAATAATGCTAGTTCGGACATATTAGCATGTATTCTAAACTTGTTGATATTCTAGCATCTTTTGATATGTACAAAATCCTTTGTGCCAAGACTCGAGATGAATACATCTTAAGAAGATAATTAACTAACAATTCTACTATTATAGGAAGCCATTTAATATGGCATGATGTTGAAATCGTCCGCAAATAGCAATGGATTTTTACGAAACTAAACGAATCGCACTTATGATAGGAGATGATAGCGGCCGTGACTTGGAAACAGGTCGTCAACTTTCCAAGTTGGAACTTACTGCATTGCTGAGCCCTCGAAAAATCTATGATAGCAAAAGAATCGTCAAACAACTAACTAACGAACGACGGTCTTGATGTCACATTTTGCTATTTAGATGTAACACCTCAACATGCTCTCGATAGGGCGAAAAATGATATAAAAGTTGTCCATGGACACTTCGATGGACAGATTAATAATGCGGCAATTCTCTATAATTACTTTCAGAGACCTGCTACACCCTGCGGGTCGCTGCCAACAGGAATAGTCTTTACTACACTGCTCGTCTTATCGTCTATAACAGAAATTGTGTTATCATCAGCATTTGCCACGTATATCATATTTGTATTTGGGTTAGCTGACACTGCTTCTGGATCTTGACCAACCTTGATATCGGTTATTACTTTATTCGTCTTACCATCTATAACAGAAGTTGTGTTATCATCAGCATTTGCCACGTAAATCCTATTCGCATTTGGATTAACAGGGTTTAGATTTTGCGCCTCTGTCTTATGTGGAAATGTTGAGATAGATATTACAGTTATTATTATTGTTGCTATTATTGCGAGATGTGTTAATCTCATATTAACATTAACTCAATCAAGAGTTAGGTATTTTACATATCTTAAAAACTTAACTTATCCCAATCTTAGCAGTCACAATGGTGTTGCCTGAAGCAATCTATTCTGGTCTCATTATTGGAATATTACATGGGAGGTTGGGTGAAAAGTTAGACTGAGCATTAGCCGACTCAATATTTAAAACGTTCGTCTACTGTATTGTGAGAAACCCAAAAACTGTTGCATTAATTATCCACAAAATCAAAGATGGTCACACCCTTGAAATATCATATGTCGATTTGGATAATCTGATGCCAGCTAGGAACCCCTAACAACAGCGTTTACAAGATTATAATAAATCGCATAAACGTCTCAATTTGTGCTCATAACCATCATAAATTGAATATTAAGTTTGGCAGAACTACTAGGAGAAAGCAAGGCAATTTGAATTTATGTCAGTATAATACTCGACACTGAGTTTTGCTTTATTTGCTTGATGAGCAAGATTTGACAAAAGCATAATAATAGCTCATAAGAGCCTTTACCTTTTTGTCATCTGTGGTCTAATCCACCATTAACATCTGATGACGCATGAGGCTGAATGCCTGGTTCTTATACTTTGTTAGGCTAAATACTGATGCTCAGATAGCATGGCATCCACGTCGAGTAGTTCAGTGAGTGGCTTCGGCTGCTCCTTTGGGTTAACATCAGGAGCAGATCCAGTCCTAACAGCAACCTCATCGGGTGGATTTTCCAGCAGTGGAGGAACCGTCTTTGGAACAACCGTCGCTGGTACCGATGGAGGTCAGGCTGGCAGGCAGGCGCCGCACAAGGAAATCCTGTCAACTATAATCCTGGCACTATAGGTGCCACTACCTCCAGCGTAGGCCGTTGTTCAGGTACATATTAAATCACATCTTCCCCATTTTTTGGTTAGTGTTTAGTTGCATCTTTGAATATTTGTATTTAGACAATCAGCAATACTAACAACAACAGCTATAATGGCAAGGCTCTATCTACATCGCATTTGCTGCAGGCGGCCGAGGCGGCGTTGTTTATAATTATGCATTCACCCATACCAGGACAGACTACTTGAATACTATCCTTTTGACAATACCGACAGGAAGACTTTGACTTATCCCTTTACAACAAGAGAAAGTGTGCTCAAGAATACTTTATTCAACTAGCCAAAATATCAGTAGAGAAAGAAGTTACAGACAAATGGAGATTACAAGAGATTCTTGCCACTAGCAGCTGAAATGGTCAAGGAGGTGCTTCCTAACACCTATCAAGTGGTAAAAGACCTCTGTCTTCATGGACAGGTAAATATTAATAATTTCCATAGAAGATGCAGCGACTGCATAATATCTCGCACAATCATTCCTTGGACAGACCTTAGGAATACCTGTGCATGAGGGAGCCAAGGAATTGTCTGGGCTGCAACACTAGTGGCCCAACTGGTGGATTTTTCTTTGATTCCAATCCAGAACCATGGTGAGCCCTTTTTCTAGTTGTAATTTGTAGAATGATGATGTAACAATATAGCCGTAATCTTAGCATAATAGGTTTGGATATTTTGTGCTTATATTGTAAGTCATTGGAAGATTTCATTTGACCATTAACTTGTTGTATAACATGGTGGCAACTTCCAATATTATTACATAATATATAGACAGAATTGAAGTCAAAGGTCAAGTTCACCTCTATAAAATTCATAGGTAGCGCAGAATCATAAGATCCTTGTTAAATGGTTCTCAATCAAGCCATTTGTGTTATGAACAATCTTTAATTTTGTCTTATCGATCTTGACAAAGAATTTGGATTAACGACATAAAGAGGTTTAAAGTTTAGGAATCATTCATTCATACCTTTTGGATGTATGATCCCTAAATATTGTTTCACATACCCTGCTTATTTCTATCTTGTTGCCGGTAAAGTTCGAATAGTGTCAAAGCTCTTCATGTGAGTTTGTTCTTTGTACTGTTTTTTAAATCTTGGTTTATATCTTCCAAGAAGGATTGAATTTCCAACCACAGTTACCGAGCTCATTGCCATAGCCAGTCCGGCTAACATGGGAAGCCATCCAAATATTCCAACTCCAGTGAAGGGTACCAGTATACCACCAGCAATCGGAATTAGCCCAGTATTGTAAACAAAGGCCCAGAACAAATTTTGTTTTATTTTTGTCACAGTTTTCTTTCCTAGATCTAATGCTGTTATAACGTCTCTCAAATCACCTTTTATTAATATAATCCCTCCAGTCTCCTTAGCAATATCAGTTCCTGAACCTATTGCAATTCCTAAATCAGCTTGGGCTAACGCAGGTGCATCGTTGATTCCATCTCCGACCATTGCAACCACATTCCCATTTATCCTGAGATTGGAGATTACTCTTTCCTTTTGCTGTGGGAGTACCTGAGAAAAAACCTTACTAATACCAAGTTGATATGCAACAGACTTAGCAGTTCTTTCGTTGTCTCCAGTAAGCATCACTACATCGATCCCCATTAGCTTTAAAGAATCAATCACTTCACCTGCTTCGTCTTTTATTGTATCTGCAAAAGCAATTATCCCAGAAATGTTGTTGTCAATAGCAAACAGTGTGGCTGTTTTTCCTTCGCTTTCAAGCTCTTTAAGCTTAGAATCTACAGTTGAGTTAACTGACAAGCTGTTATCCTCCATAAGCTTTCTGTTTCCAATTAGAATCGTATGATCTGCATATGTAGCTCTCAGACCATGACCAGACACTGCTTCAAAAAAATCTGGAGCAGGTGACACAGCTAACAGTCCTTGTTCTTTGGCTTTGGTGATGACTGCTTGACTTAGGGGATGTTCTGAACCCGATTCTGCTATGGCCGCCATTCTGAGCAATTCTGCTTCACTAAATAAATTGTCAGCTAGATTTACAATATCAGTTACAGTAGGCTTGCCTCGAGTCAAAGTTCCAGTCTTATCGAACACTAACGTCTTTACCTTCCTTGCTATTTCGAGATATTCTCCCCCCTTAAACAAAATCCCATTTTCCGCTGCTTTTCCAGAACCCATCATTAGAGCAGCAGGTGTAGCAATGCCTAATGCACAAGGACATGCAATGATTATTACAGATACAAATGCCAATATGGAATATGTTAATCCTATGCCCCCTACATAGTACCATCCAACACCTACGAACATTGCTATTATTATCACCCCTGGGACAAAATATTTAGCAACCTGATCCACTAACCTTTGCATCTTGGCCTTCCCAGTTCTAGCTTGTTCTACTAATGTGATAATCTGAGAAAGAACTGTGTCTTGTCCAACCTTTGTTGCTCTGACCTTGAGTAGACCGTTCTTATTGATAGTTGCTCCTATAACTTGATCACCCTCTTGTTTGTCGACAGGAATGCTCTCGCCAGTAATAGCTGACTCGTCTACGGAGGAAAGACCGTCCTCTACCATTCCATCGGCAGGAATTCTCTCACCAGGTTTTATTAGCATAAGATCGTTTTCTTTGACCTGTTCAATAGGCAAATCCAATTCGGTGCCGTTTCTAAGAATCTTGGCCATTTTTGGTTGTAGGTCCAATAATTTTCGTACTGCATCAGAAGCCTTTTCTCTGGTTCTGGTTTCAAGCAATCTTCCAATCAGTATCAAGGTAATAATGATCGCCGCTGTCTCAAAGTATACTGATTTAAAAGGGAAATAATTGGGCGCAAGTGTTACGATGGCACTGTAAACATATGCAGTTGTCGTCCCCACGGCAATTAGTGTATCCATATTGGATGCTCTTGCCCTAATACCGTCCCACAAACCCCTATAAAATCTCCAGCCTATCCAGAATTGCAACGGAGTGGCTAACGCTAGCATGATAAAATTCGTATATTGCATAATACGCATGGGAATCAAAGTGTCAAACTGGGAAGGAAACATGTGTGGCAAGCTCAGAATTATGATGGGTATTGTAAGTCCAATGCTTATAGCAACAAACCTTATGAGCTTTTTTAGTTCCTTTTCAGGCTGTGTGAATTCATTTAAACATTGAGAACTACAGAAGAAGTATTTTCTTCCATCTTTAATAATTTTTATCGTATCATGCTTTTCCTCTACAAACATGCCACACACGGGATCTTTTGCCATATTTTAGACTAACTACTATAAAGAGCCAATAGGTGTATAAATCTAGATATAATCTAATAAATGTGGACTAGTAATGGAGTCCGCGGTTCTAAAGTTCTCTAATCTTTTTTTGCTTCTTGGCTTTAATAAGCGATCGGGTTAGGTTGAGACAATTATATCTTAATTAGATTATGGCACATTTTGATACGTTAGAAAGTGAAGGGATCTGACTTTGTGCTATTGAAACATAAAGAAAGAAAATTGCAATATGAGATATGTAGACAATTATAGACCCACTAATCATTATGTTTAATCTGGAGATCCACAATCAAACTGACTGTTATTCATTTGATAGTGGATAGTGATATCTCTTGACTTTGGACTTGATAGCCTATACTTTTAACATTAGTTGGTCTTATTAAAATGAAATAATTAACTAGATACCTATGCATAATTTTAATAAACATTGTTCAGGAGTATCTTCCTTTATGTACTC
>DATBGR010000492.1:0-3419 GCA_036557905.1 Nitrososphaeraceae archaeon
TTATTATCACGGTAGCGATTATTATTTGTGGAGTGATAGCTTCACTAAGGATCGCCCATCCCAAAATAACAGCCACTACTGGACTTACGTAGGCAAAAGTATTGGCTAATGATGCGGATGTGTTTCTAAGAACCCAGAAAAATCCAGCCCATCCTACTGAGCCCACAGTTATGAGGTACAATAGTGAAGTCATGGATGGCATAGAAATTGAAGATACATGAAAATTCTGTAGTTCGCCCAGTGCAATACTCAATACAATTAAGAAAATTCCACCTACAAATAACATCATACCAGTTGAAATCAGTACGTTGGTGGGGAGATCTGCTTTAGATGAATACAACGACCCGACTGACCAGCTGATTGCAGCTATTGCTAATGCAATTATACCAACAAATTCAAATTTCATATTAGAAGTATCTATTTCTACAAATTGTGCTGCCACAGAAGGAAATATCAATATAACAAAGCCTACAGTACCTGTGATAACTCCAAGAACAGTTAACCTCTTCAGCTTTTCTCCATATACTGTCTTCCCAAGTAGTAATACCCAGATGGGAACTGCCGAAAATAAGAGTGCAGTAACATTAGATGAAAGATATTGCTCTCCCCATGTCAATAGTCCCTGTCCACCAAGTATCAATGCACACCCAATAATTGTTGCTTCCTTCCATTGTCTCTTATTAAGTATTGATACAAGTTTGCACCGATGGCTGACCTGAGCATTTTGATTTCGATTAGTCCCATCCCTATTATTTTGGGAAGGAATTAGAATGTATATCAGTATAAGAAGCGTACCAGATGATATATACCTTATTCCAGACATTAAAAATGGAGGGATAGTATCGATCGCAATTTTTATAGCTATATATGTGGATCCAATAATTACCCAAAGTAATATTAACACCAACCAAATCTTTAGCTTAGCCATAGATCGATACCCCTTGTTAACCGACACAATTGGTAAAGTTATCTATAAAACCATAGCCGAAAAATTTGATAAGACCAAAGAGAACGATCAAGTGATAGAGTAACTTTCGGACATACCTCGCACCCGCGATCACTGAACTATATAGAGATTATCATTTAAAAGAGACGATAGGTAATCGCAATACTAACTCATTGAAGACTCGGCTAACAAGTCTAAGCACAGAGGTAGGTGCACTGTCTCGGATCGATGGTGCTAAAATAACAGAAGAGAAGGAGATGTTGATTAAGATCAGTTTGAATATTAAGGAGCTACTTGAGAAACTTCAGAGTATCTATTTTTCATTAAATCGAATAACATGATCTCAGCAATCAAATGAAGGTATTGTGATGACAATAACAGGGGTCAAAGAGCTCGTTAATAAAGCAACAGACACTTACCGTGTCCTTATCAAACAAAAATATGAACAGCTGCACACAACAGTCAAATAAGAAATCTTGTGGTTACAACACCACAGTACTATTACCTTCGCATATTCACAACGGCTGCTCATGCTCTGGAATTAATTGCTATGTAATTTCAGAAGTTCTTTATACTGTGTTTTCTAAAAAAATTTACTAATCCCATGACTAGAGTTGTAGCCAATGATTTGCATTTTCGACATTGGAAACCATTGTCGAATGATCCCACAGGTATCCCTAAACATAGGTTGACTGTCGGATCCCAAGACAGATAGAATAGGTACGTCTATTCTTCTTAGATCTTCTCGTCTGATACTCCATGATCGCATTGCATGCATATCAATTTTAAATAAACCATCTGCGTCTGCTACAGCCTGATCAAAAGAGGTGGGTAGAACCCTTTCAGTCATATTTCTGTACCCTCTCCTATCATTTGTAACATCTGATCGATTGATCCTGTCTTGTCCCCCTTCTCGTACGCCTGCACAATAGACATAAATTTTTCTTGGATAACTTTTGCTTGTGGGATAAATCCTACCAACGCAAGAAGAGATAATGTACGTACAGAAGTAGGAATGTCAAGGGCATGCTGCAATGCAATTACTCCTCCATGAGAATGCCCCACGAGGTGTGCTGAGCGGACTTGTAGATAATCCATAAGAGCCTGGCATTCAGATGCCTGTCGCGAGATAGTTGGAAGCAAATTTGGCTTGTAACTTTCACTTCCTGCAAATCCTCTACGATGATAACTTACTAGAGGATATCTATCTGCTAGTATTTGCTGCTTCGTAAGTGGAGCATTAGCATCCGCTATCATGCTACCATGGATAAAGATTACAGGTTCTTGGCCAGAATCTTCTACAATGTATTCAAAATTGATACCTTGTATATTTGCAGATTTAATGTTGCAGTGAATCTCTTCGTGAGATTTAAAGATGGTGTTGGTACTCCAATAACAGTATCATGAGACACCTAATGCGAGGCGATATTCGTGTTTATACAATGATTTATTAACAATGAATACGCCGGCAAATTATTTAGTATATCGACAACATATTGCTGAGTTGTTACCATCAAATAATTCGTAGCAGTTTTTACTCGAATCTGAAGTTGTCTCATAGGGCTTAACAAATTTCACTTTTATCTATGTCTGCTAAGCATACCCTTGGATGATGCGTCATCCTGTTGATTATAGATTAGCACTAGCAGTAACCATGAGATACAACAACAGTGGATATAGGATCACAAGTGAAGCGGAAGACTTAGCAATATGTGATGGTTGTTCGAGTGAGCTCTGCAGACTTATATAATCATAATTCATATTTCTCCTACGCTTAACAGTAGGTCTCGGTTCATTTTTGGTGGTATACGTTTACGAGAATCGTCGGGAGCTTGTGCCCATTATATCAATTGGTCTATTTGTGGTTATGATATTAAATTTACAAATCTTTACATATTATCCGTTTTGAAAATATACAGAATGACATGATTTCAATGAGTATCAGACATAGTGTGGTAGTCAACACAAGAAAAATTAAACATTGCATCGCAGAATAGACATATGTTATGATAAATATCAAGGAAGCATATAACAAATTCGTAATTAAGTTACAAGAATCATTTCTGACCCTAGGATCAAAGAAAAGAATTCAATTAATGCTCCATTATATAGATATTAGACCTAATGATGTTCTGTTAGACGTAGGTGGTAATACAGGAAAGATAACCGAGTTTTACGCAAGAGATTGCAAAGAAATTGTTATTTTAGAGCCAAAACATGCGCTTGTAAAATACGGCAGAACATGTAGACCACACATTAAATTTGTAGAAGGAGGAGTAGAGAATATACCTTTACCAAGCGAACACTTTGATATGGTTGTAGCAAGTGCCTCATTTCATCATTTTCCAAATCAAGACGAAGGTTTGGAGGAAATGAAGAGAGTGTTAAAGCCCTAATGGAAAGATGAGCATTATTGAGATTGATCCAAATACAGGAAGGGGAAAGCGTTTGAAGATTTGTGAACGTATATTGC
>DATBGR010000493.1:0-5853 GCA_036557905.1 Nitrososphaeraceae archaeon
TCCAGCTCTTCAAGATGCTCAATAATCTCAAATGTCCTTGAGGATAAAGCAGGATATGCATCATGTAATGTGACTACTGCCAATAATTGCATTAATTAAAATACAACGCTTGCAGAATTTGTCAAGTATGTCATCGATTCTAATAAGCTAAGAATATTGTGTGAGGGGGTCAGATTCCTGATAATTATTTACTCTCTGATAAGTGACAAATTAGAAAATGATCTTAAGCGATCATAATCGTTTAAAGATGAAATCTCTTTATATTCAATATCCTTTTTAAGAGATATCATTTGTTCCTCCTTTTTTGTTTTTAGTACAGTCATTAACTCCGTTTTAAAAATGTAAGGAATTTTACAAATCTTATTCTCTACTATATCTCTCAGTTGACTTAGATTTTTGGCGCGTACCTTTAGCAAGAGATCAAACTTACTATGCAACTCATGTATTTCTAAAACTTCCTCAAATTTTAATAGATCTTGCATAATTTGATCTGCATAACCAGGTGAAATCCTTATTCCTATAAATACCAGGTGATCATACCCTAGAATATTATTATCTACAGATATTGTAAATTTGTTTATAATCCTTGCTTCCATCATTCTTCTAACTCTTATATGTATGGTAGCATCTGAAACACCAATTCGTTTTGCTATGTCAACAAATGATGTTGAAGCGTCTTTGTTTAAAATATCAATAATTTTGAGATTGATATCGTCAATTTGTTGATATATCTCAGCAGTATCATCTGGCTTCAATTCAGCGATCCCAATCCGTTAAATGATGATATTAGAGATGTTCTATTGATATCAGTTGATAGGTCTTTATTGTTATTGCCACTATTACAGAGCAATTTTTTTAAATCCTTTACCCTATTTGCAAGTGTTACACTAGTTATCCCAGCTGCTTGGGCAATGATTTTTTGACTGCGACGATCTGAAGTAGTTTCACATGCAATATAAAGTACTGAACCAGCTATTGACATTGGATTCTTTCCAAGATGAAAATCATTTCGCAAAGAATAGTTCATGAGTATGTTTGCTTGACGTTTTGTTTGCTCTCTAACCTCGCAGTTGTTTGCCAACTTATCAAGAAGTGCAAAAGGATCATTGGTTGGTATTGTGAGAGAGAGTTTGCCGATAAGTAATCTATAATTTCTTGCTAGTTCTCTTCGTCCAATATGTAATATTGATGTGAAATCAGTCATTGTTTTTGCAACTCCTGTTTGCTTACAGGCAATGTAGGCAGCTGCAGCAAGTACTACGTAGGTACCGCGTCCACGAACTAGTCCTCTTACCTTAGCTTTTTCGTAAATATACTCAGTTGCATGAATTATTTCTTCTGTCAGGTGCAGACTTGCGCCTAATGCATGGATCTTGTCAGATATTCTTCCAGGTATTGTATTGCTGTTACCTATAGCATCTATATCATCTTTTTTCATCATAGTGATGATATCATCTCCTTATTCTGAAGTAACAGTATTCCTAATAATGAAAATGTAAGGATATGCACGCCAAGTAGGTTAATGAATGAAACTATGCTAAAAATTCCAAAGACTGGAATAAAAGCAATTTTTGCTGAATTTTGATCAAATCTATGCTTACCTGATCTTCTAAAATTTCTACAAAGCATGTGATAACTAATCTTAAGCTTTCTTGTTAGTCTTACATAGGTTCTCTTTATGAGGGACATTGATATGGCAATGTATGGCCCAAAAAATATTGCCAATACCACAATTCCCATAGTGATAACGAGCATATCAGTTATTTTATTTGTTACCACATAGGTCACTCAGTTGCTAGGCAACTACAATATACAACTATTTATACTTTGCCGTAGTAACGAATTAAAAGAAAGGACAACAACTCCAGACAAACTCCAATCAGTACATTACACCAATCTTGCAAGTTATTTTCAGGTATAGTTCTTGAAGCCTACTGGATTAGTGTTTAGTACATTTAATTATATCAATGGTAATGTGCGAAGCAGGAATAACAAACTGAAAAAATAGTATCTCCTTAAAGCAATCATGACAATTAAATGCAACTTATAATGATCTTTTTGTGTTTTTTGTTGTAACTAGAATATGACTAGTGTAATAGTTATAAAGCATGGTTTTACAATATTATCTGAAGTAAATTATATATTTGATATTCTTATACTGATAATATGTAAATATTTAACCGCTTCATTGCAGTAATGAAAGTATTTACGCTGTCCATAACGTTTTTATTCATCTATTATATACAAACCGAATATACTAAAAAACAATAGTGAGTGACCTATGTGGACACAATAGTAGAGTTAGCAGTATTGATGGTAGGAACAATAGGTATGGCAATACCTTTTGGACTGTATATTGCCAGAATGATATCCTACGAGATGAGACCATTAGAGAGGACACTTGCCAAGGTAGAAAGTGGGTTCTATAAACTAGTTGCAATTAATGCGACCAAGCAGATGACGTGGAAGCAATATTTCTTTGCTTTATTTGTAACAGACATAGCAGTTGCTGTTTTTATGATTCTCGTACTGACATTGCAGAATTATTTACCATCGCATGAAAACTTTAAAGGACTATCATTAGATTTGGCATTCAATACAGCTATGTCATTTGTAACAGATACTAATCTGCAGCACTACGCAGGAGATCAACAGCTTTCTAATTTATCACAAATGATTGCCATAACATTTACGCAGTTTGTGGCTCCTGCATCTGGAATCGTTGCTGCTTTTGCTTTAATTCGGGCATTTATTAGAAAAAATTTTGGCCTAGGAAATTTCTTTGTAGATTTTATAAGAGTTACAGTAACACTATTACTTCCTGTGGCAGTGATCTCTTCTTTAGTACTTATGGTAATTGGAGTTCCACAAACTCTTAGTACTACAGTAACAGCACATACACTGGAAGGTAACAAACAAGATATTAGGGTTGGCCCTGTAGCCTCTTTACTTGCTATAAAACAACTTGGTAGTAATGGTGGAGGTTTTTATGTGGCAAATTCTGCTCACCCGTTTGAAAATCCTACGGGCCTTTCAAATTTATACGAAACATTTCTTATGCTTGTTATTCCTTTGTCATTACCAATTGCATTTGCTAAACTCATAGGTAAATGGAGAGGGGTATCAATTTTGATTGCTATAATCATATCATTTGGCAGTCTACTGATATTAGCATTCAGCGTGACTAGTGGACCATCTTTATTAGAAACTAGATTTGGTAATGTTGGCAGTACAATTTTCAATACAGTTTCTATTACTACAAACACTGGTGCAGTCAATTCATCTCTTTTGGGCATGGCACCAAATGCAATAATATCATTCTTTCTTGGTATGTTTATTCAGGCAATTCCTGGTGCCGTTGGAACAGGAATGATGACTATGGTTATGTATGTTGTCATCACGCTTTTTGTAGTAGGTCTGATGGTAGGTAAAACACCTGAATTTTTAAGCATGAAAATTAGTCCGCGAGATGTAAAATTGGCAGTATTTGTATTTTTAAGCCATCCTGCTATAATATTAATTCCAACAGTTATTGCATTTGCAACTGGAAACACTCAGGCCATTATGGGAGCAACAGGTGGAATAGGACATCACATAACACCCATGGGATTCACTCAGACATTGTACGAATATACATCCGCAGCTGCTAACAATGGTTCTGATTATTTTGGTACTTCAGCAAACACTCCGTTTTGGAATATTTCAACAGCAATAGTAATCCTTCTTGGTAGATTTATTCCAATTGCACTCATACTAGCAATCGCAGGTTCATTCACTATGAAGGATAGGAGGGAAGTCATAGAACCCATCAAAACACAAGGACCGATATTCATTACAGTATTGATAGTTATAACCTTCCTTCTTACAGCACTTACATTCTTCCCATTTATAGTGATAGGACCGTTTTCACTCTAGGAGGTATGTAATAATGAAGTTATTTAAAAATAAAAAAATTAAAATGAATAGATTTAATGAAAAAGATGAGGACAAATCTGTCCTAGGTAATGATGATAATAGTGTAAACAATACAAATGGTAACAAAAGTGGTAATGGAAATAAGAATGCTATAAGCAAAATAAAAAGTGCAGCAGGTTCTGTAAATAAAAGAGTAATTATAGACTCTATAACTAAACTTGACCCACGATATTTAGCAAAAAATAATCCTGTTATGTTTACAGTAGAAGTAGGATTTATAGCAGTCCTTGTCATAGCATCACTTCCCAGTAATATATCAATAGAATTTGTGAATCAAAGTAAGGCATTATATTTTCAAACTGCAATAATATTGATTATAACTGTCTGGTTTGCAACATTTTCAGAATCATTATCAGAAGCCCAAGCTAGGGCAAGGGTAGATTCTCTTCGTAGCCTTGAAAAAGAAGTGGCGGCACACAAGATTGTACATGATGAGAAAGATGTTACTGTAACTTCAACTAGTCTAGTTCCTGGAGATGAAGTAATGGTATATGCTGGTGAAGTAATACCTAGAGATGGTCTAGTAAATGATGGTAAAGCATTCGTAGACGAATCAATGATGACAGGAGAATCAAATCCTGTATTTAAAGAAGAAGGAGATCATGTAATAGGTGGAACTAGAGTAGCAAGTGATAAGCTAGTAGTAGAAATAACCTCTGAAGCTGGAAGAAGTTTTCTGGATGAGATGATTAGTTTGATACAGAGTTCAACAAGACCAAAGACCAAAAACGAAATTGCTCTATCAATGTTACTTGCAGGATTATCCTTAATTTTTATAATGGTAATTGGAACTCTTTTATTCTTTACTGATTTTCTTGGATTTAAAGCAGATGTTGCTACTCAAGTAGCTTTACTCGTCGCACTTATGCCAACAACAATTGGTGCGCTGCTTCCGGCCATAGGTGTTGCTGGCATAACTAGATTAGGAAGGGACAGCATTATAGCAAAATCAGGCAAAGGAATTGAAGCCGCTGGAGATTGTGATGTTTTGATATTGGATAAAACAGGTACAATTACAGAAGGTAGTAGAAGCGCTGTAGAATTCATACCTATGAACCAATATACTGAAAAAGATATAGGACAAGCTGCCTTTGCAGCATCTATTCATGATATTACACATGAAGGCAAATCTATAGTGGATCTCGCAGAAGAGAAAAAATTTGTTCCACCACTCTTGGAAAAAATAATTCCAGCTAGATCCATTCAATTTTCAGCTGAAACTAGATGCAGCGGTATTGAATTTATTCCAAGTAAGGAAGCTATATTAAATAAAGAACAGGAAGATGAATTTCGATCTCTAGCAAGAGATATCATAGGTAGTAATAGTAGTAAGACTACTAGCAGTATTGACGAAGCTGAAACTGCAGTTAATCCATCAATAGAAGAAATCGAAAGAGAGGTGGAGCGTGCTAGTAAAAGTAGAGTTCATGACTTACTAACAAAATTAGAACAGACAAAAAGTGAAGTAAGAATTCTCAAAGGTGCAGTAGATATGATAATCGACTTTGCAGGGCCGAATGTAAATCAAGCAGAAATAAAATGGAAGGCGCAGGAAATCTCTACGGTCGGAGCAACACCACTAGCTGTATCTATAAATAATGAAGTAATCGGACTCGTAGCTCTAAAAGATAACTTGAAAGAAAATATCAGAGATAAACTGAATGAAGTTCGGTCTACAGGCATAACAACAGTAATGATTACAGGAGATAATCAGTTGACAGCCCAAGTCATTGCCAAAGAAGCTGATGTTGATGAAGTAATAGCAGAGGCAAAACCAACAGACAAGCTAACTAGAGTTGAACAAGAACAACTGAAAGGGCATGTAATAGGTATGGTAGGAGATGGAACAAATGATGCTCCAGCACTTGCGAAAGCTGA
>DATBGR010000494.1:0-12287 GCA_036557905.1 Nitrososphaeraceae archaeon
CTAATCTTTAACTTTTAATTACAATGTGTGGCAGACATTAAATGCAAAATTTTATTAAACTAACGGGAATTTAAAAATCATTGAAATAAATTTATTTCAGATAACCTCGGTTGTATGAATACGTAAGCCACTGCAAAAATGGCTCGGATTATGGCACATTATAGAAGAATCTCCTAGTAATACATCTGTTACCTAGCGTTGCTTTTCGGTAAATATATATCTGAAAAAAAGAATCATGTACTAGATGCGTCGTATAGAGCAGGATGATTCCTTTGTCAAAATTGCTAACCTAATCGGAGGCGAGGAATATTTAAAAGTTGCACGTTCACTTTTGAACGCAGAAGATGCTACTGATGAAGAAATTGCAGGAGCTACTGGTCTTAGAATCAATGTAATAAGAAAAGTTCTGTATGACATGTTCGGGAAGGCACTAATTACAGGCATACGCGTTAAGGATGAGAAGAAAGGTTGGTTTGTGTATAGATGGCGTGCAAAAGGGGATCAGGTCGATAATTTTATCGACAACCAAAAGAAAAAAATTCTGGATAGATTACAAAAACGTCTCGAATATGAAGAATCTTCGGAGTTTTATCATTGTGGTAACAAGGATTGTCCCTATGTTAAATTTGACTCTGCTATAGAAGTTTTCTTCAAGTGTAGCAATTGTAATGAATCGTTGAACATGATTGACAATAGCAGAATCAAAGAAGCTCTTCGATATAAAATTCAACAAATATCAAACGATGTACTATCTAGAAAATAAATAATGTGATTATATCTCAGGGATAAATCCATCCAAAAAATACGATGATAAAATGGCTACAGATGAGCCTTGGTCATCAAGCGCAATTAATGTCATCATTATTTTTTTGACTATAGTTTCATAGACTATAATATAAGACTATTTCACCAACATCTTGTGTGACAATCTTTTCTAAATTCATTTTTATTCCTTCGGACATTTTCGAATATCCGAGTCCTTCAACTATAGTAGTAGCTGATCTCCCACCTACGATTCTTGGCGCTATTGTTACAATTAATTCGTTGACGATCCCTAATCTAAGAACAGACCAATTAATTTCGCCGCCTCCCTCTACGAGAATCTTTTTGAATCCGATTTTATTTAACTGCTCAAAAACAATTTTGAGATCGACATCCTTATTGCCTGCAATCATGATCATCGCACCAGTACTTTGTATCTTCTTGATTCTAGTATTTTTAGCTCTTCTGGTTACAGCAACTATTGTTTTGATTCTATGTGCAGATTTCAAAATCTTTGATTGTAGGGGAATTCGTGCAGTACTGTCGATTATTATCCGTGTAGGTCCTACACTGTCTTTGTGTACCTTATCTAATCTAGCTGTAAGTCTTGGATTATCTATGAGAACAGTTGAAATGCCAACCATGATGCCGTCCACCGATGATCTTATTGAATGAACCCTTCGTAAGTCTTCCGTTGATGATATTGTAGAATTTCCTTCTTTCGTTGCGATTTTGCCATCTAATGTCATGGCAGAATTGAGAATCACATACATTTTTTATAGATATGAACCGTCAATGAATTTACCTGATATCATGACACCTCTGATCGAAGTCTGGTTCGCTCTGTGGACTACTGCTGCATATGGATCGTGTATTGGGTACAAATCTAAGGTATTTTTATCGAGAAATATGAAATCAGCAAATCTACCATCTTTAATGCATCCTGAATTGAGGCCAAGTATTTCGGCTGCATTGATGGTGGACATCTTGAGCACGCTTTTTGCATCTAAATTTATTCCATTTGATCTTGAGACCTTCCAAATGTAGTCCATCTCTCGAAATATGTCAGGACTATTTATCATTATATTGTCAGTACCGATTGCGATCTTGCATCCGCTTTTTATCATCCGAATAATCCGCGGTATTCCACAGCCTAGAACTCCATTGGATCGAGGACAAATTACAACTCCTATTTTCTTCCTAGCAACTAATGAAATATCATCATCAGTTGCTTGTGTCATATGAACTACAAAATTAGGTTTTAAATGTTTAACTATCCTATATACCTCGGTGTTACCAGTGTGAAGTAAAGAGAATTCTACTGTGTTCTTGGATTCAGCTGCATGAATTCCTAATAACAAATTCTTTGTCTTACCTTTTGAAAAATTTGATTTCAAAAATCTGTTGACTAATTTATTGTATTGCATTAATGAAGAATTGGTATTTTCATTTGCACCACTGATTCCGAATCCATGACAATCTTCTAGAAGCCTAGCAGCTAGCTTCATGACTTTGTCTGGAAGTTTATTTTTCTTTAATCGCTCCTGATTTCCATCTCGTTGCTTGATTCGTTCTAAATCAAAATAATGCTCTACTCTTCCAAGTATTAAACAATTTATCGGGAGATCTATAAGTGCATTTCTTAAAAGGGCTACACCTTCAGCACCACCCTCCCTGAAATCTACGAATGTTGTTATACCATTCTTCATCATAGACAGCGCCGCAGCCCTCATCATAGCACACAAATGTTGAGGATTACTCTTTTCAAGTATTTTCCTCTTTACCCCTGTAACCGGATGAACTGCTGCTAGACCACGATCAGTTGTCATGTCCTTTCCAATTGAATCCCCTATGTGCGTATGGGCATTGATAAATCCAGGTATTATTAGGTAACCCTCGGCATCTATAACATTTGAGACATTATGATTTTCTTTTTTCTTATATTTGGCAGGATGGGCCTTCTTAATTATTCCCTCTTCACTTACCTCGAGTAAAGCTTTCTCCATGTAGTCTAGGTTTTTTCCATGCAACACACTCGCATTTTTTATGATTATAGACATTGTATCTCATAGATTGGTTGAACATTGCCACTTTTTCGCATAAATCGAATCGTGTCCAATGCTCTAGTAGAAGCTTCAGCAGCTGCTTTGCCTGTCCTACCTATACCTATACCACATTTTAGTTTAGTTCCAAGATCAGTACCTATATCATTAATAATTCGATGTATTTCACTATCAGCTGCTTTATTCGATATTACCATGAAATTGTCTCCACCAAGAAAGAATGTCAAGGATTCAATTTTAAGGAATTCTTCAGATAACCTTGAATATATTCTCAAAACAAAGGAAGTAACTTCATAAGGTGACAGCTGACTGCTGATATTTGATGATCCTTCTATATCTATATGCATTATCTTTACATGGTTATTTTCTGAATTTGGGTTTGATGCATTAAACATCTTCCTTCCAAATATCTTGTGCCCGTCGACTAGCAATTTCCTTCTTTTTCTAGATTCATAGGCATCCAAGTTTGACTTGTAAGGCGTCTCGTCATTCCCAATTGCCATCGACATACTTAAGTTCGGATATAACTTTGCGAGTTCTAGGTCAATAGATATATGATCTTCAACTGAAAGACAATTCGTTACCGCAAAAAATTCATCGAATCTATTGCTATATACGATACAATCCTGTTGTGAAAATAGCCTTTGAGTATCATAATATATCTTAGCTTGGAGCATCTGTAACTGAGATTCTCTATCCGTGCCCAATGTGGTTGTCCATTTGCCATATTCATCAATACGGATGATTGTGAGTTGAATAGTCATTTGATTATATTCACCGAATTCCGAGCATCTGATTTTCCTTTCTTATATCTGATCTTTCTCATTCTAAACACCATTTTTATTGCAGCATCAACTGCGCGCGTCGGTATAAATTCAACTCTTTCCATAGCCTGATCATTCGTCATACTAGGGCCTGTAATACCAAGAGAAACCGGCTTGCCAAATCGCAAGGATAAATCTGCAATCAGTCTAGCTACGTTACTAGCAATAATCTCATCGTGGCCTGTCTCTCCTTTGATTACCGCGCCCAAGGTTACTACTGCATCGACATCCTTTTTTTTTAGTAATTCTCCAATCATAAGCGGCATGTCAAATGAGCCAGGTACATAACAAATGTATCGTATAGTTGCATCTACTCTTTTAATATGTTGCTTTGCTCTTGCCAGCATTTTGAAAGTGATTTCGTTATTAAATTCCGAAACAACCACACCTAATTTAGCTTTCAACTTTTGAAACCTCGTTATATTTTTTTAATTGATCTGCATCGAGAAGACATAGATTATTATCTCTAGCATATTTCTCTGCTTTAGTAACTGATAATGATCTATATGTTTCAGAATCCAACATCTCACAAATTGTCACAGCATGAACTAGGCCTGCCAGTTGTGCTAGGTAGATGCACAATTCAGTATGTCCCTTCCTTTCACGTAGCAATCCGTTTGATGCAATCAATAATGGTACATGACCGGGTGAACGAAAACATTTAGCAAAATCTTCCACACCTGTACTGTCAATTTTGTGACAAATCATAGCCATTTTGGAAATTGTCAGCGCTCTATCAGTATCTGTGATACCAGTAAATGTGTCTCGATGGTTGACAGCAACTGAAAACGCTGGTTTATCCCCATATGGTGATATACCAGATGCCAATTTAGAGTACAGAGGATTAATTTTTGCCATGACGTCCATTATGCTATACATGTATGTCAAGCCCAATTTTATTGCGTACCTATTTGAAATAGCTAGACATATTAATCCGCCCGCAGTAAGTCTCATTCTTGAGATATGTTCTGGTTTGACATACTCAGCAGCGATCACCATATCAACTTCGTTCTCCCGTCCCTTATCGTCATGAATAAGTATGAATTGACCACACTTTAACGCTGCGATTGCTTCTTCTATTGAATGCAAACATTTCAATGAGATATTTCCGATTTTATATAGTTTACTAAAAAAGGAGTTACAACCACTATTGTGGTTGAAGGATATTTACATATCTGCTGACAATATCAATTTCAATATTGACTTCATCGCCGTTGCATCTCTTCCCAAGCGTCGTAATTGTGGTAGTGTGTGGAATTATAGACACCGAGAACTGATCGCGTCTTACATCAACAATAGTTAGGCTTACTCCGTCTACAGCTACCGATCCTTTGGACGCTATGTAACGCATTAGCTTTATGTTGTTTAGTTTTATCCAGATTTTTTTTCCATTTGATAGATTTGCAACTTTCTCAATTCGACCAGTCCCGTCAATGTGACCCAAGACTAGATGGCCCTCTAACCTGTCACCCCATCGTAAACACCTTTCTATGTTCACCTTATCATTTGTTCTCAATGTTCCTAGGGTCGTTCTCTGGATAGTTTCGTCCACGATTTCAAAATCAGCATGATGCTTCTCATTAATCCTTGTCACCGTCAAGCAAGTGCCGTTAATGCTTACGCTATCGCCGACCTTTATCCCACTGCCCAATCTGCCTAAATCAACCATCAATTTCATTCGAGCAGCTCGTCTAACATTCTCAAGCTTTGTGATTGATTTAATCCTAGCAGTGCCTTCTATTATGCCAGTAAACATATTATTATTGCCTCACCATGAATTATGTATACAATGGATAGGACTGCTTTATATTTAATGTAATATTTCATGTTTGTTTGAACTCGAGGAGGTAAAGATCCAAAATGTTCTACGGCTGGGATTGCGCTTCAACACTTTTTAGAATAGTCTTTGCATATTTGTAATGTACTGCGTCTATCATTTTACCGTCTATTCTTACCGCTCCAATTTTACTCTTCATTTCCATGGCTGGTTCCAAGGCCTCTATTACCTTTTTTGCCCATTCGATCTCGTATTTGCTAGGAGCAAACACCTTGTGAACTGGTTCAATTTGATTAGGATGAATGATGCATTTGCCTACGTAACCTAATCTCTTGGCAAGAATGGTATCATTTACCAGTCCGTCCATATCTTCTACCTTTTGCCATATAGCATCGATAGCAGCTACTCCAGCTGCTCTTGCATCCACCGGAATTTTGGCTCGTGCATATGAATATTCAATACTTCCATCCTCCACGTACTCTATCTGCATATCATTGAGAAAATCAAAGACACCGAAAACAAGCAAATTTACCCTACTATCACACTTTGCTATTGAATAAGCATTTACAACCCCCTTAGCTGTCTCTATAGATGGTACCACTTGTATGGTATTTGCGATCTTTCTCTCCATTTCAAGCCTTGAAATAAAGGATGATATTTCGCAAATTTCTGTACTCTCATTGACCTTCGGTATGACAACACCGGTAATTCCTTCGTGTACTACTTCCTGGAGGTCAGCGAATAAATGTCCAGATTCATATGAATTTGTCCTTATATACAAACTTAAAGCATTTTTATAATTATCTGGCTGGCAAACAGTCTTTCCTATCAACTCTCTAGCAGAAGACTTCTCATGATAAGGTACTGAATCTTCCAAGTCAAAACATGTAATATCCGCATTTAATTTTTTAGCGCTGCTAATAAATCGCACACTGTTACCTGGAACAAAAATTAGGGTTCGATACATTGACAAAAAAATCTGGGATTATAGTTTTTGTGGATTAGTAACTATCTTCCCTATCTGTTCCGCATTAGCCATCATTACATGCCCCTTGACCATATCTCCAAAGGGCAAATTCGTGCCTATCACTGGATTTATCTTCCCTTCACTTGTCCAATGTATGACTTGCTCTAGCTCTGCCTTTGTTCCTTGAGTGGATCCTAATAAATTTGTGCCTTTGAAGAATAGATACCGTAAATCAATGGTTGAATCATATCCAGTTGTTGCACCAGTTGCCACAAGAGTGCCGCCCATTTTAAGAAGTCCAACCTCATATGGGAACGTAGATTTACCGATATGTTCGAAGACTACATCTACCCCCTGCTTTTTCGTGATCTCTCTAACTTTCTTGTACCAATCGTGTTCCCGATGATTTACAACGTGATCTGCACCAATTTCTAGACATTTATCCATCTTTTGCTTGTTACCAGCCGTAGCTATTACTTTACAATTAAATAGTTTTGCAATCTGAATTCCTGCCATACCGACGCCGCTCGTACCTCCCATTACCAAGACCATCTGACCTGGCTTTATTTTTACTCTCCCGACTAACATGTGCCATGCAGTCATTCCTACCATCGAAATTGCCGCAGCAGCGTCAAAGGAAACGTTATCCGGGATTTTTGCTACGTTTACTTCTGGTAAATGTGTATATTGAGCAAAGCCTCCCCATAGCGGACCTGATTGAAAGCCCCAGATTGTCCTATCTGCACAATCATATTCTCTACCAGATGTGCACATGTCGCATACCCGACAACTCATGTTGGAATGAGATACTACCCTGTCTCCAACCTTTATATGAAGAACATCTTCACCAACTTCAACAGCTTTGCCTGCTACATCACTTCCAGAAATGTGTGGGAGAGGAGTCTTGACGGGATCGCCCCAAATTGCCCATAAATCATTGTAATTATATGCTGCTGACTCTACCTTGATCATGATTTCGTTAGGCTTAAGTTTCGGCATATCTACATCTTCTATCTTGACAACTTTCGTTGGATCCTTATTATATTCCCTGAATACGGCTGCCTTCATGCACTTTGAAGCGCGGCTTATACTTAATATAGTTAACTCGTCTAAAGTACGATAATCAATTTAATAATCTTGCAACTGCGCAGATTATTAACATGATTAGCGTCTATCTATTCTGAAGTCCTTTTTTGGTTGCTGCAGGCTTTGCAATATTTGCTTCAGTTCGTTGTCGTTTAGGGGTCTATTTAGTCTTCCAGATGAAGCTGCATTAATTAGATAATTCTCAACTGCCATAGCAAGTTCAGGCTTAACCATTCTTACATTTGCCAAACGTTGCCTGGCATTAGGATCCAAAAGTACCATTAAGACTCTTTGCCGCATAGCTGCTGCTTCAGCTTCACGCCTCCTTGAGTCCTCATCGCTTGGTTGCTGGGATTGGGGTAGTGACATAGAATGACATCATCCTAAGAATTTAGATCAGGCATATCTCTGCAATCCTGGCCTACTCCCTGCGATATCCTTGTGGATCTCGGTTGCCAATCTATCAACTCTTTTCATGCCTTCATTGGAGATGATTCTACCCTTACTTTTTTTTACTATATATCCTGACGATTCCAATTGTTGTAATGCCCTACGTATAATGGCGCCTCCTGCGTCCTTGTGATGATCTAAATAATATCCAATGCGTTTGCGTCCACCGTAAACGCTCTTTAGGTCAGAAACCCCCACCGGACCCTGCATATAGACTTTTCTTACCAATGAAGCACATCTGATATACCACCAATCTTTATTCTGGGGAATCTTCTCAACATGAGACCCTGTCTTTACAAATGAAGCCCAGCTGGGCTGCTCAATTTTCTTATCTTTTTTTAATTGTTCTGCTAGCCTAATAATCAAATGGTTTGCTGGTATATCATAAGCTTTAGCCATAATAATACTGATTAATCAATCTACGTTTCCCTTATAACTCTTTTTTTATCAACTATGGCAGTCTAGTGACTTGGTGAGATGATCTTCCTATACACATGACCGCATCTTAAACACGTAATTCTTATCCCTTTGACCCTATATCTGCCAACTCTAACCCTGCAACTTCTGCCAGGTATGACGAAATATTTACATTTTTTACAATACAGCTGACGTATTTCATAATCAAGCTTTAATCGAACCCGCATTGCAATTTTTTTTGCTAGCTGAGCTTGAGAATTAGCAAGTTCCATATTAGATTTAGAGTAGGCTAGAGCATTGTCTATCACAATATCTACCCTCTCTCTTCCGATTTGTCTCGTAAGTTTTCTATTCACGTGAATGGAATTAGTAGTAAAAAAAGGAATAAAATCTTTGCCGCCAACTGACCTATTTTTAAATTACCGTGATTACCTTTAATATCTATTGAGTTGTAAATTTCTTTTTTTAAAATTAGTAAATTGCTAATCGACCAGCGATTGATACGAAAGAGTTTTTACTGGATTTCACTAGAAGTTTGCATTCTTCGTACTAGTTGATACATGCTATTATGACATTGGCATATGCAAATTTTTGTTAATTTGGAGCCGTCTACCATATCGGTAATTTCTCCCTTACATAATCCATGTTCGTTTTGGACGCACCATTTAGATTTATCCATCGCTATTTATTGTAATTTCACGAAATTTAATGATTCTCCCTTGTGGTATACCATAAACGCATTTAATTATAACATAAAGATTCGTGACATGTTTGGATTAAGATACGATTGTCTTTATGTTTAATTGCAAAATCACACACGCCAACTAATGACGTTATGCAACCAATAATCCACATTATTGCAGTAGTGCCTTGAATAGACCAATGATATCCATCTTGAAACTGAACCATCCTTTAAGCACATCCTTCGAGAACTATATACCATTAATATAAGAAATTACAGTCCATTCTCAATGTTATAATACAAAATGATTATGATGTAAAAATATCGCAATGTTTTTTCAAGATCACTTGGAACCTCGTTTGCGAGAACTAGATCGAAAAACGAATTTTACAGGAATCAATCGCTAACAAATTGACTATATAAAACAATATTGGAATTCGGCATTATGACCGAATATCATGACATTGAAAATTTATGGAGTATATATATTAATTAGAATGACTCAGTTACCACCCGATGGAAAAAATCGCGGAGCTGGAAGTTATCTCAAAAAGATATGGTGATTTGAAGCATAACGATAATGTGAACTCCGAATTGGAGAAAATATCAACTTCAATAGTTGAGACTCTCTGTTCACCATCATTTATGTTTCCATTGGAGACGGGGGGAATAGTCAGTGAGGGAACAACTTCTTTCTTTTATACTAATAATATTGCTTTTCCAAATCTCTTCGAATTCTTATCTGAACTATTACATGTCGAAATACCAATCAAAATCAACAAGACTAAATTTGGACCCGGAGAAATACTTATTGGTATCGGAAATGAGAAAGATGCACGTCAAGAAATGATCTCTTCTACTGAAGAATTGAAGAAGCTAGTACGCGCAAAAAAACGCATTGAGTGACTGCCTTTGTATAAATTCGATTGTAATTTGGTACATAAGGCCGGTTCTCTAAAGATTATCGCACACTTGGTGTAATAAATGGAATAGGTGGCCATGATGATATCGCTAGTGATTTCTGAAGCAGCACTGGAAAAAATTCCTTTCAATATCCTGCATCATCCATCAGTTACAGTCCATGCTAGGAAGCTCGGAAAGAAGCCACCGGAGACACTACTTGATAGAAGTTATCATCATGCTGCCATGCAGAGTTCCAAACTCGAATTTGCCTGGAAACGTGGTAGACCAGACTTGGTGCATTTTGCTTTAATTGAAGCATTGTCTACACCACTATTCTTAAATCACCTGTTACAGGTTTACGTTTCAACACCTGGTAATCAAGTAATACATATTGGTAAAAATTTACGGATACCAAAGTCTTATTCGCGTTTCGAGGGTTTAATTATTGATTTATTCAAAAACAATCATATAAAAGATGAAAAGAGTGAAGTTACTCTTCTGAAGTTACTAAATAATGTTTCCCTCGGTTCACTGATAAATGATATAATAAAGCCATCGAAGGTAATAGGACTTTCTAGATTTGGGATACAGAGTTCTCCTGAAGATGTTGTCTCTTCGCACATAAACAAGGATTTTTATCAATGTGCATTTATCGTAGGTGGTTTTCCAAGGGGTCATTTCACCGAAGATACGATAAGACTGTGTGATTTTATTTATTCGATAGGAAATTATAGTTTAGAAGCTCATGTGGTTATAGCAAGGATACTTTACGAATGTGAAAAAGTACTTGAGGTCAATTAAACTTACTCATTCAGCTAATATCAGTGACAAATTTTGGTTCACTTGATTAATGAAAATACGCATCTACAATAAATGCAATGAATAGTGCCATCAAATATGGGCTCGAAAATTTGAATACAAGCCAGGAAGCTTCTTCACTAGGTCTTGCTAATAGACGCACTGACAGGAAAATCATGATGGCACCAAATACGGATGCAGTGATTAAATATATCTGGCCAAATTGATTAAAGAAGAATGGGAAAATACTGAACAAAACCATAAGGAGGGTTGTTCCCGCAATGATTCTGACCGAACGCCTTTCGGTGGCGACTACTGGCAGCATTGGAACTTGTGCTTTTAAGTAGTCTTTCTTAACATGCAACGCCAAACTCCATATGTGTGTGGGGATCCATAAAAAAACAAGACCTGCCATGACTAGACCAACTTCAAGATTTTGAGTAGTTACGGCAACATAACCAATCATTGCTGGCGCGCCGCCAGAAAAGCCCCCTAATATGATATTACTTTGACTCGTACGTTTCAGCCATTTGCTATATACTATGATATTGTCAAATAGTCCAAATATCATCAATGCAAAAACCCAGACATTAATTAACCATGAACATACCAAAGAGATTGCGGTCAGGATCAATCCAAAGGCAAGCGCATTTCTTGGCGATATCCTACCTGACGGGATTGGTCTCTGTTTTGTCCTTTCCATAATTGCGTCTATGTCTCGATCGTTATAGCCGGTTATAGTATCAGCTGCTGCCGAACCTGCAGCTACCCCTACAATGAGTAGCAGCCAGGTTGAAGCTTGGACTGGGATATGAAATAAGAATGAAGCAGTAAGCGCTGAACCAAACGCAGTGAAAACCAATAGATACCAAATTTTGGGTTTAGTTAGCTCATAGTAATTTTTTAACAAATTCCGCACAGCTGGCTGAGGGAATAGAGTACCCATGTACGATCTTCTATAGCCTGTTATAAAAGGCATTGTCCCAATAAATTACATACCTTCTCAAAATAAACTACAATCTATTTGGATATGGGTGCAGCATAAAGAATTTCGCGAACAGTTTTTCTCATTTCTATAAAGGTTTCTGTTTTCTGGACTCCTTCTATTCGACCTACCCTTTCTGATATCAATTGGTGCATCTCATCTAGAGACCTAGCGCTCATGGTTACCAGAATGTCGAACCTACCAGTAACTTCTGCTACTTCTCTTACTTCAGATATCTTAAACAGCTCATTGAGGACATTATCTCTCATTTTTGAATCCATATTGACACCTGTAAGGGCCTTTACGTTGAAACCTAAAGCCTCGTCATTTATCATAATAGTGAACTTTTTGATAAGCCCTCTTCTTGCCAGTCTTTTTATTCTGCTATATACAACTGAAGCATTGACGTTAATTCTTTTAGAAAGCTTTGGTACTGATATACTGGCATCTCTAGCAAGCTCGCTTAAAATTTTCAGATCTAAATCATCTATCCTTCCCATTTATTATGCCATTATAACTCTAATTGAGTGATTAATAAACCTATTAATTTCAAATTTAGTCCAATTTTTTACA
>DATBGR010000495.1:0-3660 GCA_036557905.1 Nitrososphaeraceae archaeon
TAGAAGAGCGCCAATGATTTCATCAGAAAGAGAACCACTGGCAGATGTCACAGCAACAGATAAGGAAGTAAAAGTGATTGTTGAAATGCCAGGAGTTAGCAAAGAAAACATCAAGGTAAATATTTATGATAATTCATTGGAAGTATCAACTACCGAGGGCTCACCGAGAAGATATCACGAAGCCATTAACTTACCAGAAGAAGCAGATATTGAAACTGCTAAATCTACATATAATAATGGAATTCTTGAAGTGATATTCAAGAAAAAACAAGAATCTAAACCTAATAGAAAAGAGATATCAGTAGACTAAATAGAACAGCACATTCCCTTCTTTTTATATATTGCATATAGGAGTAATATAGAACTATAACACCGATGTTAGCTTGATGATATTTCTATGTTATCGTTACTGCAGTTGAACCACATCTAGGGCATGCTCTTTCTTTATGTTCCATACCGCACTTCATACAATAGAACTTGAGTGGACTGTAACCATATTCTTCTGGAACTGAGTAGCCATTACTGTCATGAGTAGTCGTAAATAACGACTTGTATAGACCTCTTATTCCACCAGGTACGCCATATTTTCGCAGATGATAGTCCATACGTAATGCATTAATTAAAAAAAACGCAAGTATATAAACTGCAAATGAAATTGGAAATGGAATAGTGAGAGAGATTACAATACCTATGGCAATAAAGATAAAAAACCACTTCCAGTAGCTGTGATCTTTCCTACCATCATGATTAGTATTGCGATTCCCCATAATATTCATATTATTTCTCTTCTACTGATGAATTTGGGACAATAATCAATAAATGCTTGGAATACACAATCTTGCAGTGCATGATGTAACCTATTCTACATAATATAGGAATATACTAACACTGTCGTCTTAAAGTATCTACAATAGACTTATCGATATCCCGATATACTGAATCAATGGACTAGGAGATTTAATTTCAACTAGTAATAGTAAATGTAGTATTCAAAAAAGAAGGATATTCGTTCTAATAGATGGTTCAAGATGTTCCTTAGATGCCGCTATATATGCTGTAAAGCTAGCAAACGATGAGAACGCTGAACTATTTTGTATCCATTCACTATATTGCACCATCTCGTACTGTCGACGGAAAGGGGGTAGTACTGCTCAGTAGTTTTTAGTCTTATGGAAATGCCGATGAAATTAACAAGAAAAGAATTAGAGAATTCAATAGGCGACAGCATTCTTTTGATAAGTCGAGCCAAGCAGCAAGGCGATACTGGTTTAGAAAACAGATATAGTGAACAGTTGAAACTCTTAGAGCTAGCTTATGCTGATATAAGAACCCATCCTAAAAATGGATAGGCATATAGCTTGAGAGCGTTGCTCTTGGTGGTAGTTGTTGTCGTCATTCTATCAGTTTTCCGGTTTATGCTATTTTCATCTTCCTGCAGTTTAATATTCGCACTTGCAGTATCAAGTGGTGCAATCGTCTGCTCAATGCACCGTAATATACTGTCTAAAATTAATTAAAGTTCAGGAATATGATACTTGTTGGGATCAATCTTCACGGTTGCTTGTATCACTTTATCAAATATATCATTGTCTATAGTGTAAGCTAATCGCTCATCTCGTAAGTTTGTATAATCTATATCATTATCTTCTGCATGTTCTTTTGCCATTTGCAATAGAGTAAAGAAATATTTGACTTTATCATTAGGTGCCTAGGAATAAGTAATTCGTTTTCACCCAAATCAGTTATTATTTGAGACTTGTATGCCAAATTACAATCATCCTATATGAGACTGCCAAAGATAATATGTATGATCTATAGGATATAAATAGACCACATAGACGAAAGTTATGAAAAATGCCATTTGTCCACATGTAGTGGGATAAGAGCAGAATTTTCTTTCTTATGGTCGTCATACAAGCTATTTCAAACTAAATGGCAAGTCATTCACATACTTTATCTTGATGCCTTGTTGTATTCTAATTTATTGTATGTGATTCGACTCATCGATTTTCTATCCAGAAACTATCTATAAATTATTTTTGTGTCCTCTTTTGATAGGATCTAATACCAGAGGAATATTGGAAACGAGATTTATTTTACTATCATCACAGGACAATGGGCATAATGTAATACATCAGATGCAACACTTCCAATTAGAAGTTTTTTAAATCCCGATTGACCTCTAGTACCAATCACAATTAGATCTACCATTTTCTTTTCGGCGTAATTTACTATTACTCCACCTATTCTTGGTACAACTTCTTCTATAATTTCCGATGCGAACTGAATATGTCGTAGCTGAGCAATCTTGCCGACATTATTTATCCAATGCAGAGATTCTTTCCTCGCTCCTTCTAGCTCTGCTAATGGGTTTATTAGCCCTGCAATTAAGCCTGATGTATCACCTTTAAGTTTAAGCTGCGATAAATCTATCACATGCACAGCTACCAATTTGGAATTAAACTTATCCGCTAGTGAAATTGCATAATCGGCTGCTTTCATTGATTGTTCTGAGCCATCTATTGCTACAAGAATTTTTTTTGCACAGGCTTTTTCTTCAGACAATCCAGTACAGTTATCTCATCAGCAATAATGATTGTATATAAATTATTATTACATGTTGAAATGAATAATGCTAGGAGATCTAGATAAGATTTGACTGAAACCTTGCTAGAAATAGACGATCCCTATTGGAGCAAACCCATAGATGTGCATATAGAGAAATATGGCATAGATCTAGATCCTCAAAAATACCAAGCAAACGGATTAAATTCGAAAGATGCAAGCGAAAGGTTATCAAAATATGGTAAAAATTTGCTCGGGTCTAAAACGAAAACGAATTTAATATCCTTATTAGCATCCCAATTCAAAAGTCCAATAATAATCATATTTATTTTTACATCTATAATATCATATTTCTTAGGTCAGATAGAAGATGCTTTAATAATATTAATAATTGTAGTTATGAGTGGCATATTAGGATTCTGGCAGGAAAAGGGAGCCTCTGATGCGGTTACGAAGTTGTTGGCACTTGTGCAATTAAGATCGAATGTGCTGCGTGACGGAAAGGACTGTGTAATACCAGTTGAGGATATAGTCCCAGGGGACATCATTACGTTAAAGTCCGGAGACAATATTCCTGCAGATTGTATACTCATAACTTCAAAAGATCTTTTTGTTAATGAGGCAACATTAACTGGTGAAAGTTATCCGGTTGAAAAATTAGTCTGCACATTACCAGAGGAAACGCCAATACGAGATAGGTCAAACTGTCTTTTTGCTGGTACTTTTGTTGTAAGTGGTATTGCAAGAGCTTTGGTGTTAAAAACTGGATCGGTTACTGAACTAGGTAAAATATCAGATAGATTAAGACGTAAGATGCCAGAAACGGAGTTTGAAAGAGGTGTTAGAAGATTTGGTTATTTTTTGATGGAAATAACTCTTATCCTTGTCATTTCTATTCTTGCTATTAATGTTTATTTTGGTCGTCCAGTGCTAGAATCATTTCTATTCTCATTAGCATTAGCAATTGGATTAACTCCGCAGTTGCTACCTGCAATCATAAGCGTAAATTTGGCTCATGGAGCAAAACGCATGATTAAACATAAAGTAATAGTAAAGCGACTAGCATCTATAGAGAATCTTGGAAGTATGAATATA
>DATBGR010000496.1:0-6312 GCA_036557905.1 Nitrososphaeraceae archaeon
CATGAAGCTTATTGCATAGATCTCAAGCTGTGGTTGCAAATCGGAAAGAGTAGCAACTACTTGTTGCACAGTTAAGTTATTTGTTGGAAGGTTCGGAATTTCTATCGATATTGCCATAAATGTAATCGAAAAAGCAAAAATAGCGTCACCGAATGAAATTACGTGATCTAATCTAATTTTTCCTAAAGAGTCTCTATCAATATTATCATTACTACTATCTACATTGTTGTCATTATTCATTATTCAATACCTGTTTCGAATAAATCAGGAAATATAAATTCGTTAAGTTCGGTCACTCGAGTTATAAACATGTGCTTTTTTAATACAGGACTTTACTTTCAATTAGTAATTAACCATTTTAGGGAAGAAAATTTTAATTTGAATTACTACAACACATGAAAGGATTACTATGACTGGGTTATCTATTTCTTCTGTACTCAAAATAACAAAATTTGTCCTTGTAGAGTTTACAAAATTCTACTAACTCGTCATCCCCAATTACGATGCCCAAGCCGACGCTTGATAGTAGTTAGTGAAATCTATCAGCCAGACTCATCAGACGAGAGATACAGTGCAGCAGGTGCGATCTCATCTGTGTTTCCAATCGACCAATTGGTATTATTGAGACGAGGTGGTTTTTCAGTTCTTGAGTAGCACTTTCAAATACTGCTGTATCTATAGGGCCAGGACTGACAACGTTGACTCTGATCTTTCCTTTGAGCTCTGCTGTCCAAGTCCTAGCAAAAGAACGAACAGCTGCTTTGCTGGCGCTATAGACTGTAGTGCCAGGAAAGCAATTTAATCAAACAATTGAACTGTTAAGGATGATTGACCCCCCGTCTTTCATGAGCGGCAGAGCCTTTTGTACTGTAAACAAAATCCCGCGAACGTTGACGTTAAACGTATCATCAAAGCCTTTCTCAGTAACGGAGCCGAGTGGATTATCAATGTCTGCTACACCGGCGCTAGCAAAGACGACGTCGATGTGACCCTTCTCCTTTTTAGCTATTTCGAACAGCCGATCGAGGTTAGAGAGATTGTCCGAATCGCCCTGAAGTCCAGTGACGTTCTTACCGATTTCTTTGACTGCTTTGTCGAGTTTTGCTTGGCTGCGGCCTGTGACAAAAACATATGTGCCTTCCTCAACGAATAATTTAGATGTGGCAAGAGCCATATCGCTAGTTGCCCCGGGTAATGACTGCTACCCTGTTCTCTAATTTTTTGACATTGACAGAGATATGTACATTATAATTGAAATAAAGTTAATGAAATGTGAAATGTCATAGTTAAGATCGTGCATCTACATGAATCTATAAACAAACTTATAAGGAGAATTAGGATATATTGGTGAGCGACTGCTGAGCCAATAATTGAATTTTTTGTTTATGCCTGAATTATAAAGAAAATCGAATAAACAGTGATGCCTTCCTTTCTTTTACACAATAATTCTAAATATTTCACAAAATTTTTGAGGCTTAGTTTCGATTGAGAATTATTTAGCGAGGGTTTGAGACTTGACTTGACTTTTTCTTTTGACCCGAATCCTACAAATGAGATTATCATCAGGATCTTCCAATACTACGAAATCCGCACCCTTACTATATTTCCAAGAGTAACGACTAGGTCATCTTGATCAACTCGACTATTTCCACCTATTCAAATGCCAATATATTTATCAAGGTATAGTATGCTTCTCTTCCCTGATTTCTTTCTTGAAACTTAATTTAGAGACAAGCTGAGGTCCATCTGTCAGGATCACGCAGAACCATCCAATGGCATTCAGCTGGCTCCAGTATAAGGCAATGTAACCATATGCGCAGGTTGTTATGCAGACTGATGTGACAAGTGAAGATAAAAGCCTAATGGCTAGTAGAAAAGATTTTACGATATCGTTCGTGAATTAGACATCAATTTATATCTACAAACTCCATTTATCGTTATAAACAAATCTAGCTTACCGGTAGTCACAGTCGCCCTTGTGATCTTAAATGTCACTATCCTTATTTTTGGGTTGATCTCACATTCGCAAGAACAGATTATACGCGATTACGGCTTCGTCCCTGACCGTCTGTTATTAGCGTTATCGCCATCTTCAACATCGACGTCATTTACTGATGTTCTAATACGATTGTTCTCTTCAATGTTTATACATGCAAATATTGGACATCTTGTCTTTAACATATTAGCATTGGCATATCTTGGTGGTTATGCAGAAAGATCAGTTGGATCCTTCAGATATTTCTTTATTTATTTGGCCGCAGGGGTAGTTGGAGCTTTATTTTATGGTGCAATATCAACTTTCATATTGGGAAACAGTCATACTCTATTAATAGGCGCATCCGGAGCAATCTCTGGTATATTGGGAATAGCAGCTGCTGCTGGAAACAACAGGGCTTATTACTGGCTACTCATTCAAATTGTATTTGCTATAGTAGGATCATTTACTGCACTTCAAATTGCATTTACTGCACACATTGGTGGTTTCATTGCTGGTATGTTACTAACTAAAGTATTGGCTATGGTAGAATATAAAAGGAGAATTAAATATCTGAAATAAGATGAAAATCTATTTCTAGTATTTCGACATAGTTTGGTCAATACCATATAATCGAAATTCATCTAGTTTTCCAAAACTAGATCTATCCTTAGTGCTCATGTTAGCATTTTTATTGATCCGTGGAAATTGGAAGGTTCATACTATATGTCCGTGAACAAATAAAAACACGCTAGTCTACTATGTTTTTCAGTTTTGGATCGAGTACTTAGTCAAATGTCAGAGAATCTCTGAACATGTCCATTACTTGATTTCTTTGGTCAAGAGTTAAGGTGTCTTTGCTTTTTGTTGTTTCTCTAGCAATCTTCTTCATTAAGTCTTCTGCTCGAACACGACCTAACAATTTTTCAAGTTTTGCTTCTGATTTATCACCTTCCCAAGACTCTATTATTTTTAAGACATTGTCTTTAGTATCAGGAGAAAGATCCTTTATAGACTCTCGTGCCATTTTTCTCCAACTCGAAGGTAAATCCTTTGGTCTAAATACTGCTCCCATAATATTATACCTAATTATATATGGCAACGAATCAATAAATAAGCTCTACCGTAATGTAGATATCTGGCTCATTGGGCTATAATGTTAATTCTGATTTGGATACAAGAACATATATCACATGATTGAAATACGTGACGACTTGAATGAGATAATATCAATATTGTACAAGGTCTTTGAAATGCCTTCATATAGAAGAGATTATGATATGGCATTTGGGAAGATTGCTAAGATCTTGAGCCGATATGGAATGATTGAAAATCCAAGGAATTTGCGCTTTAGATTTACTTTGTGTATGCAAGAGTTTTTTGATTCGATTCCTCAAGATCAATGGAAGATTAAAGACTCATCTTTTATAAAACAATCCGAAGAATTTTCAATTACGAAGTTTAAAGATTGGATAATAGAGCAGATAACGTAATTTACGCTTATTAAGTATACACTAAAGAAAAAAAATTCAGTTCTTGCCCGAAACAAAGATAAAAAGAAGTAGAAAAATATAAAAAAGAAAATATTAAAAAAGGTTCATGATGTTGCAACTGATCCAAACTTTAGTAGAAATGGTTTAGTCAGCGTATTATTAGTGATTTATAGTTACTACTTAAAATGGACTATATTTTATACAATGATACAAGTATATATTACTTTTTATCGTTAACTTAATTTAGTAAGCACTAGTACTTTGATCCCCCAACCTACATGTAATCGTCAGTAAGATGAAAAACAAATATGCATTTTTCTTTATGTTTATAATTCCTCATATTATTGTACAACCTAGGGTTATTATCTTCATTGACATAGATTCGCTTTCGAATTAGCGCAGAAGTTTGATAATATGACGACGAACAAGTACAACACCAATATAACAAGCAGATTCTATTCCCGCAAAAACCCAAATTATATAAGATGGATGTGGTATGTTAATGAAAAATATGAGCATGAAAAAGATAACGATATTTGCAAGTCCGATTGTGGCAAGTGCTTTCCACAACAATTCCCAAGACCTTAAATCCATATGATAGAATATGACAAAATAAAGGAACTTAAGAATTTTGATAGTTTCAAAAATTTCTGCCCCCTAGATTCTCTATCTTATAGTGAATAAGATATAGCAGATCTATCTTAGGAGCACTTCAATTTCATTTTTTCATAAAATGTATATTACAGGGTTCATTTAGGCGTTGAAGGATACATCTAAACTTCAAAGTAAAAGTCAATACGTTATAAGATTTAATACCTTCGCTCAATCACTAATATTACTTTTATTTTGAGAAATATAGTAGGAAAAATAAAGGACAACATCTATGTCTTCAACCTGATTTATACTTTGAAATCATGATAGTTAAGATAGAGGATAAGTAAGTGATCATAGTTCCAAATTCAGAAATCATTGTCATGTATTGATTGAAATGTGTGCATACGATTACTCCTAATCGTTTCTAATAGTCTTTCTCGTCTGTGACTTATCGTTTGGAAAACACCAATCAATCACGCGACTGATCCATACTTAATGATGTTACTGGATCCGCGGTAAAATAAAGTGGTGGAAATATATTGTCTATCCTATGCGGCCTTCACTGTAATTTTCCAAGTTATTAATAATTCGGTTGCTGATATGACATTGTCAATTCTGGGCTCTGACATAATCGTATTACAGAATCTACTTAGATGGATCCTTGTACCAGATTCTAGGTTCTGATTATTTTTATACTCTCGACAACAATTGATCCTAGCAGTATATAGTATGTATCCACGCTACAATATCGATCTAAGACTCTTCATCATTGTTTTAACACTGATCTCTTCAGTATCTCTCAGCTTATCATTAAATGCACCTTTTACCACACCGAGTTTCCACAGTTTAGCCTTTGCCCAACAAAACCCTGTGCTACCTAATTATAAGGTAGGTCAACAAGCTGTAGAGCCGGCTAGAAACCTCGATAATCGAACTAACTTGGCTTCTAGTGTGTTAGAACCCGCCTCGAAGCCACATTATCAACCTATCACTCCTTCTGCCAATTACTATACAAACTATAACAATAGTGAACGGTTGAACAGTTATCCAATATCAGCAACAGATGCGATTAAGCCTGCTCCTGCCAGTTTGGTCCAACCTATATCGTCTACAAACTACCAACCTATCACTCCCGCAACCTCAGAAGATTCCACTAAAAACATAGATAATAGAGAACCTGTACAACATGAATCTTCTTCAGGTAACGAAGATTATAATGGTATCAATAGTAAAGATAATTATCACGAGACGGGAAGTAGTAGCGATCATCGTCACGAATCTGATAATAAATACTATTTCGAATCGAACTCTTCTCATGACTCTCATAAACCATCTTCAAATCACTATTATGATAATGCGCACAATGGGGCTAATAATTATGATGATCTCCACAATAGTAACGAATATGGGAGTCATCATAACGATGACAAGGAAGGAAGTAACACAATTATTATTTCATCGGATAATGAATATGGGGATTATGAACGCGATGACCATTCCCAAAATTATCACGATGACTTTGATGACGATAACAATAACGATGAAGGGATTTCTATTGAATCCAGCAGCGGTGCATTTGCATCAGTCGGTGGTAGTGGTGCATTTGCAGCTGCAGGCTAATTATAGGTGTCGTAACTAAAGTAGTAATCGTTACAATAGTAGGCTGACATTCATTTTCTCATTATCTACTTGCATCTTATGATTGGTATATTTGGAATATAATTTTTCTATTCCATGCATATCCGCATTTCATAAAATTTGCTACCCAATAATCGATTTAGTTATTGATGGAATTTATAAAGAAAGCAAACCACTGGTAATGTTAAGTTATGCTAGATTCTGCTATAAACCCTAATCTAGAACATATGTACCCGTGATATGATAGTATTCACCACATCTCAAATTATGAAGAGAATTTTTTACATTTTTTTTATTAGGTTGCTCTTCATCTGTACAAATTCGTCTTCAGAAATTACACCTTGATCCCTTAACCTTCCAAGTTTAGCCAACTCATCAGCTATTGATGATGTCAAATTGCGATCTGAAGATTCCTCCTTAATGAGTGGTGTGGAGGAATGGACTTTTTTACTACTTTGGATTCCAGATCTTATTATTTCGATTAGGTCCTCAGCCTTTTTCTTCGAAATTGATTCAATTTTTCCACCTTCTTCATCGTCCTGTCCGTCAATAATCTCTTTCATCATCCCTAGTCGAGTGGAACTGACTAGACCTGGTGCTTTGAATCTGATC